>JBAZGP010000148.1:6116-8110 GCA_041652835.1 Lutibacter sp.
TGGCTATAGCACTGCACAAGGTGTAGTAAATGGCTGGTTAAACAGCGAAGGACATAGAAAGATTATTGAAAATCCAGACTATACTGACTTTGGTATATCAACGGAATCAAATACTCAAAACAAAAATTACTTTACAAATATTTTTATAAAAAAGTAAACTTAAAACATAAACAAATCCCAAATCAAACGAAAGTTAATTTTTTTAATCTCTAAATTAAACAAAATGGAAACTACCCCACTAAAACAAACAGAAAGAGCCTCTTATTTAAAAGTTGTAAACAACACGATGAACAAAAAAAATACTTTAAACGAACAAGTAAACCGCATTTATATCAACACTTTGACACCTCACTTTGGTTACATCAATCAATTAGGTGAAATCACAAGTCCTAAAAAATATGTTTTACTTTAAGTATTTTGACTAAAAAATTTAATACGCGTTGTCCCCACAACGGTTTTATAATCAAAAGAATAAAAAATATAAGTTAAATAAGTTGTCCCCACAACGGTTTAGTTGTCCCCACAACGGTTTTATAATCAGAAGAATAAAAGATTCAAGTTAAGTTTAAATAAATAAGTTGTCCCCACAACGGTTTTATAATCAAAAGAATAAAAGATTCAAGTTAAGTTTAAATAAATAAGTTGTCCCCACAACGGTTTTATAATCAAGAAATTAAAATATTAAATTTCAATTATTGTACAAATTATTTTTTTATCCGGCAACGGCTTAAAATAATAAATAAAAACCCATCAAAGACAGTGTATTATAGCACGGTCTTAAAAAACTGGGAAGCTATTCTATAGTATCAATTGTAAGGGGTTACGAGCGATATTAATGGCTTCCCTTTCTTCATTAAAAAGCCCCCTAACCCCAATGTCATTAAGTTAAGGAAATATTTGTCATTCCGACAAAGGAGGAATCGCAACAAACTAGCACAGCATTATGAGATTCCTCGTACCTCGGAAGGACAATAAAATGACATATAAGCTTAACTTAATGACATTGCCCTTCGGGGGTTAGGGGGCTCTTCTAAGTATAAATATCGATTCTGTAATTTTCTTCATTTCCTTCTACCATTTGAAGATAACTGTTATAGCGAGAATAGGCAATTTCTTCATTTTCCACCGCATCTTTTATGGCACAATTTGGTTCATTGATATGCAAACAATTGTGAAATTTACATTTCGATTTCAGCTTAAAAAATTCAGGAAAATAATCCGAAATTTGCTGAGGCTCAAAATCCACCACTCCAAATCCCTTTATTCCGGGCGTATCAATAATAAATCCGCCAAAACTCAATTCAAACATTTCAGCAAAAGTGGTGGTGTGCTGTCCTTGTTTATGTTGTTTAGAAACCTCAGCAGTTTTTAAATTTAATGAAGGCTCAATGGCATTCACCAAAGTCGATTTTCCAACGCCGGAATGTCCGGAAAACATCGTTGTTTTTCCTTTCATCAATTCCTTAACTTGGTCAATATTAATGTGTTTTGTAGCAGATATATCAATACATTTATAGCCAATTGAAGTATAAATAGCTTCCAATTCTTCTTTGATTTCCAACTCTTCTGGCGAATACATATCAATTTTATTGAAAAGAATTATCGCGGGAATGCTATATGCTTCCGCAGTAGCCAAAAATCGGTCTATAAATCCGGGCGAAGTTGGTGGACTGTCAATAGTGACCAATATAAAAGCAGTATCAATATTGGAGGCGATGATGTGAACTTGTTTGGAAAGATTTACAGATTTACGAATGATATAATTCTTTCTTTCGAAAATTTGATTGATAACCCCGGTTTCTTTTCCTTCTTCATATTCAAAATTTACGTGGTCGCCAACAGCCACTGGATTGGTGCTTTTAATCCCTTTCATCCTAAACTTTCCCTTTAACCTACAATCAACCTTGTCGCCATTTTCGGCATAAACATGGTACCAACTTCCTGTAGATTTTATAACAACACCTTTCATTTAATGTTTTCTAATTTTTTAAAAG
>JBAZGP010000149.1:0-613 GCA_041652835.1 Lutibacter sp.
TCGGTTATTTCAGATACTATGAATAAAAAAATTTCCTTCTTTTTTATACTTCTTTTTAGCGGGTTTCAACTTTTTGCGCAACAAAAATTAACGCCAGAAGCAACGGTTAGCGTAGTGACTTGCGGTCCAGGAACTCAAATGTATAGCGCTTTTGGACATAGTGCATTTCGGGTTTACGACCCACTTTTAAAATTAGATAAAATATACAATTACGGCACTTTCGACTTTAACAAACCCAATTTTTATTTAAATTTTGCCAAAGGAAAATTGATATATCAACTATCAACTACCCAATTTGGGTATTTTTTACAAGAGTTCAACTATGAAAATCGTTGGGTAAAAACCCAAGAATTAGATTTGGATGATGCTGATGTTCAGGCAGTTTATGATTTTTTGGAAAACAATGCAAAACCGGAAAACAGCTCTTATCAATATGATTTTTTCTACGACAATTGTTCGACAAAAATGGAAGAAGTTATTAAACTCGTTTTAAAGGACAAAGTTTCTTTTAGCAACAATCATATTACCAGCCATAAATCTCATCGAGATTTAATTGCGGATTACACCGCTGAAAAGTTTAAATGGGGGAAATTTGGAATTGATTTGGCACTGG
>JBAZGP010000149.1:623-8059 GCA_041652835.1 Lutibacter sp.
TAATTGATGATGAAGCAACTCCGGAAGAATATAAATTCTTACCCGATTATATTTATCAGGGTTTTAACAATGCCACCATCAATTTTGACGGTAATATTAAACCATTGGTAAAAACAGATTATGAAGTTTTAATTGAAAGAGAAAATCCTCAGCCATTTTCTTTACTACAACCTTTCATTGTTTTTTTAGTGATAAGTTTGTTTTTTATTTTTAAAACCTATCAAAATTATAAGTCGGGCAAAAGAACCAAATTACTCGATTTTTCACTGTACTTTATTACTGGATTAATAGGAGTTGTTGTTTTATTGCTTTGGTTTGCCACAAGTCATACTGCAACGTATAAAAACTTCAACTTTTTATGGGCTTTTGCACCCAATTTGGTAGTTGCCTTTTTTATGTTCAGGTCAATTTTACCAAAATGGCTGGCAAATTATAATAAGTTATTGCTCGTATTATTGGCAGTACAAATAGTTTTATGGCTATTTAAAATTCAAGTTTTTAATATTGCCATTATTCCAATTATAGCAATGCTTTTTATACGTTACAGCTTTTTGATTGTGAAACAAAAGTAAGGTTTTATTTTTTGTATAATCACTTATCTACTTGTGGATGAATGGATTGTAAAATTGTTATTAAATATTTATTTAAAAATCCTGCTCATTATTGTGTAAAAACTTTTGTTTCGCCAATAATTGTTCTTCAGTTTCAACAATATCCTCATCAGGCACACAGCAATCTACTGGACAAACTGCAGCGCATTGAGGTTCGTTAAAAAAGCCTTTACATTCTGTACATTTATCAGATACAATAAAGTAATATTCATCGCTAATAGGTTCCTGTTCTTCATCAGCATTAACTTCCTTGCCATTTGCTAAAATTATTTTTCCTGAAAGTTTTGTTCCATCAGAGAATTTCCAATTTTCTGCAGCTTCATAAATCGCATTATTAGGGCATTCCGTTTGGCAAGCACCACAATTTATACATTCATCAGTTATTTTTATTGCCATAATTTTATTTAGGTTAATTTTGTGGCAAAGTTATATAATTTTTGATACCGTATAATAATAAATTATAAAATTGGTTTTTTTGACTTATTCAAAAAAATGATTTTTTTGCCAAAGGAAAAATAAAATTTAATCTTAAAATACCAAATAATGAATTTAGGGCAAAGAATAGAAGCTTTCGCAAAACTTGGTGAATTTCTTAAACAGTTTTCTACCTCAGGTATTTCTAAAAATGAAAACGACGAATCCAATACTATTCTTTTTGATGCATTTAAAATGCAAATTAACAGGTCGCACGAATTTAACGGCTGGTTCACCAAAGAAAATGTTTTAAAAGCTTTTGAAAGCTGGAGCGAAGCGCTTACCTCTAAAAATTTAGAAAAATGGACTTCAAACTATCAAATTGATGAAAATGCAGTTCCTAAAAATATTGCCATTGTTATGGCTGGAAATATTCCTTTGGTTGGTTTTCATGATTTTTTATCGGTATTGATTAGTGGAAATAATGCATTGGTTAAACTTTCTTCCAACGACAAACATTTTTTGCCGTTAATTGCTAAATTCTTGGAATATTACCATCCTTATTTTAAAAACAAAATCACTTTTACCGAAGAAAAATTAACCGGATTTGATGCCGTAATTGCAACTGGAAGCAACAATACATCGCGCTATTTTGACTATTATTTTGGAAAATATCCATCTATTATCAGAAGCAATAGAAATTCGGTTGCCATAATTACTGGAAATGAAACCAAACTGGAATTAGAAGCTTTAGGTGAAGACATATTTCAATATTTTGGTTTGGGATGCAGAAGTGTTTCTAAAATTTTTGTTCCAGAAAACTACAATTTCGACCTTCTTTTTAATGCTTTGTATAAATTCAATGAAATCATAAATATTAAAAAATACGAAAACAATTACGATTATAATAAAACCATTTATTTAATGAGTTTATTTAAGATTAAAGACAATGGTTTTGTGATGTTAAAAGAAGATTCCAGTTATGCATCTCCCATTGCAACTATTTTTTATGAATTTTACGACGATTTTGAAGATTTATTGCAAAAATTAGAAGATGAAAAAGAGTTTATTCAATGTATAGTTTCCAACGAAAACGATTTAAATTTTGTGAAATTCGGACAAACACAACATCCAAAATTATGGGACTATGCGGATGGCATTGATACTTTGCGTTTTTTGTTAAATAGTTAACACATTTTTTTATTTTTAGTGGGTTCACTCCGTCTTTTTTTACGAAATTTGCGTTGAATTAAATTCATATTTACATAAAATGAAAAAACATAATTTTAGTGCGGGTCCATCAATTTTATCTCAAGAAGTGATTAAAAAAGCTGCAGATGCTATAATCAATTTTAATGGTTCAGATTTATCATTAATTGAAATTTCACACAGAAGCAAAGACTTTGTTGATGTTATGGACAAAGCCTGCAACTTAGTGAAAGAATTGCTAAACCTGCCTAAAGGATACTCTGTCCTGTTTTTGCAAGGCGGTGCCAGTCTCGAGTTTTTAATGGTCCCATACAACCTGCTGAAAGTTGATGGAAAAGCGGCATATTTAGATACCGGCACTTGGAGCTCAAATGCCATAAAAGAAGCCAAATTTTTAGGTAATGTTGAAGTTGTTGCTTCTTCAAAAGATAAAGGTTACAACTATATTCCAAAAAATTATGCAATTCCAACCGATGTTGATTATTTTCATTGTACCTCAAACAATACCATTTACGGAACGCAATTAAAAGAATTTCCGAAAACTGATTGCCCTTTGGTCTGCGATATGAGTTCTGATATTTTCTCTCGTCAGTTAGACTTTAGCATGTTTGATATCATTTATGCAGGCGCCCAAAAAAATATTGGTGCGGCAGGCGCAACAGTGGTTATTGTAAAAGATGAAATTTTAGGAAAATCTGGACGCGCAATTCCTTCCATGTTGAATTATCAGATGCATATCGCAAAGGAAAGTATGTTTAATACGCCTTCTGTATTTGCTGTTTATACTTCTATGCTAACTCTTGAATGGTTAAAAAATTTAGGCGGAATTTCTGCTGTCGAAAAACTAAATGAAGCCAAAGCTGCATTAATATATGCAGAAATTGACAGAAATCCGCTATTTAAAGGTTATGCAGTAAAGGAAGATCGTTCAATTATGAACGCAACTTTTAATCTTACCGATGAAGCTAACAAAGAAGCTTTTGACAAACTTTGTAATGCCGTGGGAATCAGCGGACTTAAAGGCCACAGATCTGTTGGCGGTTACCGCGCAAGTATGTACAACGCCTTGCCACTGGATAGCGTGCAGGTTTTGGTTGATGCCATGAAACAACTTGAAAAACAACTATCATAATTTAATAAACAGAGTATAAAATGAAAGTATTAGCAAATGACGGGCTGGATAAAAGTGGTATTATTGGCCTTGAAAAGGCAGGTTTCGAAGTAGATTTGACCACTGTAGCTCAAGAACAACTATTAGATTATATCAATAAAAATAAAGTTGATGTACTACTTGTCAGAAGTGCCACAAAAGTTAGAAAAGATATTATTGACAACTGCCCAAGCCTAAAAATTATTGGTCGCGGAGGAGTTGGAATGGACAATATAGATGTTGAATATGCACGCGAAAAAGGAATGTGTGTAATAAACACGCCTGCTGCATCTTCACATTCTGTTGCTGAACTTGTTTTTGCACATTTGTTTGGAATGGTGCGTTTTTTACATGAATCGAATCGAAATATGCCACTAATTGGAGATTCAAAATTTAATGATTTAAAAAAATTGTATGCAAAAGGGATCGAATTAAAGGGTAAAACGCTTGGTATACTTGGTTTTGGTCGAATTGGACAAGCAACTGCTAAAATTGCTTTAGGATTAGGAATGAAAGTGATTGCTTTTGATCCGTTTATTGAAACTGCTACTTTAGAAATTGAATTTTTTGACCATCAAACTTTATTTTTTACCATAAAAACCATAACAAAAGAAGAAGTTCTAAAACAAGCTGATTTTATTTCAATCCATGTTCCTTCCCAAAAAGGTTATGTTCTTGCTACTAAGGAATTTAATATGATGAAAGATGGCGTTTTTATTGTGAATGCTGCACGAGGCGGCGTTGTTGACGAAGTTGCTTTAGTAAAGGCTATTGAAAGTGGAAAAATTTCTGGCGCAGCACTTGATGTATTCGAAAAAGAGCCAAATCCTGAAATTCAATTGTTAATGAATTCACACATATCATTAACGCCTCATATTGGCGCTGCAACTGCTGAAGCACAAGATAGAATTGGCACAGAATTAGCTTCCCAAATTATTGATTTTTTTAAAACTGAAAAGTAACAAATGGCAATTATAAAACCCTTTAAAGGGCTTCGTCCACCCAAAGATATGGTTGAGGAAGTCGCTTGTTTACCTTATGATGTTATGAATTCTAAAGAAGCCGCTAAAATGGCGGTAGGTAAAAAAGCATCTTTATTACACATTACACGAGCAGAAATTGAATTTAACAGCGGAACAGATCCCCACGATGAAAAAGTTTACCTAAGAGCTAAAGATAATTTTAAAGCTTTTCAGGAAAAAGGCTATTTAATTCAGGATAGCGAAGCTCATTATTATATTTACGCCCAAACCATGAATGGAAAAACCCAGTATGGGATTGTTGGCGCTGCCGCTTGTGAAGATTATTTAAACGGAAAAATTAAAAAACACGAATTAACCCGTCACGACAAAGAAGAAGACCGTAAAGTGCTTACAAGGTATTTAAAAGCCAATATTGAGCCTGTATTTTTAATTTATAGGGCAGTTCCTGAAATTGATGCTATAGTGAACACTATTGTAACAAGTAAAAATCCGGAATACGATTTTACTGCTGAAGATGGCTTCGGACATCATTTTTGGGTAATTAAGGATGCTGAAGTTAACAAAACTTTAGAAAAACTTTTTGAAGAAAAAGTTCCTTGCACTTATATAGCCGACGGGCATCATAGAACTGCGGCTGCAGCAGAAATGAGTGCCGAATTTGCCAAGCAAAACCCAAATCATACCGGACAAGAACCTTACAATTATTTTATGGCGGTACATTTTCCAGATAACCAATTGCAAATCATTGATTACAACCGCGTTGTAAAAGATTTGAATGGTTTAAACCCCGCAGAATTCTTAAAAAAGATAGAAGAAAATTTTGAAATAACCCAAATTAGCGAATCAATAGTAAAACCGGCAAAGTTGCACAATTTTTCTATGTATTTAGAAGGGAAATGGTACGGATTAACCGCAAAAAAACATACCTTTGATGATAACAATCCTATTGAAAGTTTAGATGTAAGCGTATTGTCTAAATATGTTTTGGAGCCCGTTTTAAATATCATAAACCTAAGAACTGATTCCCGAATTGATTTTGTTGGCGGAATTAGAGGATTATCTGAATTGAGCAAACGAGTTGATAATGGCGAAATGGTGGTAGCTTTTGCGTTATTTCCAGTAAGTATGAGTCAACTAATAAACGTTGCTGACACCGGAAATATTATGCCTCCAAAAGTAACTTGGTTTGAACCAAAATTACGCTCGGGATTGGTTATAAATAAATTAATGTAGTGTCTATAAAACAAAATTTACTTAATATAAAAAATGCATTACCTGAACAGGTTGAATTAATCGCCGTTTCTAAAACAAAGCCTGTTGCCGATATTTTGGAAGCTTATGAAGCAGGCCAAAGGGCTTTCGGTGAAAATAAAATTCAGGAAATGGTTGAAAAATTTGATGCCATGCCCAAAGATATTGAATGGCATATGATTGGGCATTTGCAAAGGAACAAAGTGAAGTACATGGCTCCTTTTGTGTATTTAATTCATGGTGTGGGCAGTTTTAAAACACTTGAAGAAATAAATAAACAAGCCCTTAAACACCACAGAATTATCAATTGCCTGCTGGAAGTGAAAATAGCCCAAGAAGATACAAAATTTGGTTTGTCATTTACTGAAACTGAACAACTGTTGAAATCCGATGAGTTAAAAAATCTAAAAAACGTGAATATCAGCGGGCTGATGGGAATGGCAAGTTTCACCGAAAATAACGCAATAATTAAAAGTGAATTTAATTCCCTTAAAAGCTTTTTTAATTCAATTCAAAAATATAAATTGTTTAATATTAATCCAACCGTTTTATCCATGGGCATGAGCGGCGACTATAAAATTGCCATTGAAGAAGGAAGCACCATGATTAGGGTTGGAAGCGCTATTTTTGGAACACGTAATTACAATTAATTTGTACGCAATATTAGATATAGAAACCACTGGCGGTAAATTTAATGAAGAAGGCATTACAGAAATTGCCATCTATAAATTTGACGGACATGAAATTGTAGATCAATTTATAAGTTTGGTGAACCCTGAAATTGAAATTCAGCCTTTTGTGGTTAACTTAACCGGCATTAATTCGGGGATGTTAAAAAATGCACCTAAATTTTATGAAATAGCAAAACGCATTGTTGAAATTACTGCAGATTGTGTTGTAGTAGCTCATAATGCAAGTTTTGACAACAGAATTTTAACCACTGAATTCAGGCGCTTGGGATTTGAGTTTGAACGCAAAACATTGTGTACGGTTGAATTAAGTAAAAAATTAATTCCCAACCTGAATTCCTATAAACTAGGAAATTTATGCAGGTCTTTGGGAATTCCATTAAATGGCAGGCACCGAGCCGATGGCGATGCGCTTGCAACCGTACAGCTATTCAAACTTTTATTGAATAAAGATTCGTTTAAAGAAATTATAAAAGAGGCCGCCATAAAAGAAAACAACAGGATGTTGGCGCCCAAACTACTTTCTATGATCGCCGAATTGCCTTCAAAAACAGGGGTGTTTTATATTCACAACAGCAGTAACATCCTTTATATTGGAAAGGGAAAAAGCATTAAAAAAGCAGTGAATCAATTGTTTTTAAGAACCTCAAAAAGAGCAATATTATTGCAAACCGATGTTGTTTCCGTAAGCTATGAGGAAACCGGAAATCAATTGATTGCAGAACTTAAATATGCTGAAGAACTAAAAATAAATCAGCCCAAATATAACATATCTACTAAAAATAAATTTACGCAAATCAGCTTCAGTAATGCCAATATGGTGGTGGTAGACAAAGGCAGAAATCTTGGTGAAAAATCGGTAGTATTAATTGAGAACAATGAAGTTAAGGGGTTTTGTTTCACCAACTTAGGTCATCAGCTTAATAATATTGAAATACTGAGATGCATGATTTCTCCTATGGAAAATTCAGCCCATAATAGGGCTATTATTAAAGGATATCTCCAAAAAAATAACGTCGAAAAACTTATACGCTTTTGAAAAAATAAAAAACTATGAAATACCCATGATTTAGCGCACACGCAAACACCGATGAGTTTTTTTGCTTAAATTTATATAAGGATTTAAAAA
>JBAZGP010000150.1:0-7994 GCA_041652835.1 Lutibacter sp.
TCAGTTGAGGATTTAATTTTTCAAATGTCAAATTACAAGGCTCCTGAAATGACCAAAATAATTAATAAAGTAGTGAAATAATGAAAAGTATCAATTGCAATGGAAAGTTAATCGATTTGTCATCTCCAAAAGTAATGGGGATTTTGAATTGCACGCCAGATTCTTTTTATGATGGCGGAAAATTCAACAATTCAACAGCAATTGTGGACCAAGTAGAAAAAATGCTGAGTGAAGGCGCGACATTTATTGATATTGGTGGGTATTCTTCTCGCCCGAGGGCAAAGCACATTTCAGAAGAAGAAGAATTGGCACGTATTTTACCCATAACACAGCTTTTAATCAGTGAATTTCCTTCCCTTTTAATTTCCATAGATACCTTCAGAAGTAACGTTGCCAAACAATGTGTAGACAGCGGAGCCTGCATGATAAATGACATTTCGGCTGGTGAAATGGATGTAAAAATGTTTTCTGAAATTGCCAAATTACAAGTTCCTTACGTGATTATGCACATGCAAGGCACGCCACAAAACATGCAAGAAAATCCAACTTACGATAATGTTGTTACCGATTTACTGTACTTTTTTTCAAAAAAAATATCCGAATTGCATGTACTTGGCGTAAATGATATTATAACCGATGTAGGTTTTGGTTTTGGCAAAACCATAAGTCATAATTACCAATTGTTAAAACATTTAGAACTTTTCAAAAACCTGGAAGCACCAATACTTGCTGGGTTATCAAGAAAAGGAATGCTTTATAAACCTTTGAATATCACGACAGAATCCGCCTTAAATGCAACAACAGCAGCAAACACGGTTGCATTGTTAAACGGCGCTTCTATTTTAAGAGTTCACGACGTGAAAGAAGCTGTTGAAGCAGTGGAAATTGTAGAATTACTAAACAAAAATTAATGAAAAAAATAGTATGGGTGCTACTCCCATTATTTTTTCTTAGCTGTGCAAAAAAAGAAGTCAAACTCCCGACTTTGCCAGAAAAAGGAATTCAGGAAATGCAAAACCATTCGCAGGTCTGGCTATTTTTTGAAATGAAAGATAAAGATACTGTTGCCATTGTTAACAGCAAAAATACCATAAGCACTACGCATTGGATTTTTAATATTGACAAACGTTTACCTTTAAAAACGATAATGCCTTCAATAATAAAACTGCAAAATACGCACGCAAACTCCTTGCATTCAGAAGAAGGAATGCACAACTATTTTAGCTATGCCGATACTGTTTCAAAAAAACTTTCATTTTTGGAATTTGACGACGTTAACTTTATTTTATCAAAAAATATTATAGAAGTAGAGAACTCCAGTTACAACAACATTAACCTTATTTTTAACCAAAACAATATTTTTATTAACGGTCTAAAAACTGAAAAATCCAATTTTAAAAACGAGCTTCTTGCGCTTTCAGCAATCGCTTCAGAAGGCAATCAACTTATGTTGCAACTATACTTCAGCCAAAACCTTCTTTATCAGGATTATTTATTCTATAGAACAACAATTCATGCTTTAGGCAACGAAAATATTTTAATAAACAAAAATGAATTTATTTTTAAATAAAATAAAGTTTAAACTTGTAGGCTTAATAAACTATTTAAAATGCCATCTTTTTGCTATTTTTACAAAAACAAATATAAATGTTTGATTTTTTAGACTTTTCATTTCTTGACATGTTAGACATCGTTTTGGTGGCTACATTGCTTTACTATGTGTATAAACTTTTAAAAGGAAGTGTTGCCATAAATATTTTTATTGGTATTGGACTTGTTGTTATTATTTGGAAAATAACGCAAGCGCTTCAAATGGAAATGTTAAGCGGATTGTTGGGAACGTTGATTAGTTTAGGAGCAATTGCCATACTTATAGTTTTTCAGCCTGAAGTAAGAAAATTTTTACTGATGCTGGGTTCTACCAATTTCACAAACAGACGAAATTTTTTAAAGCAAATCAGCTTTTTAAAAAGCGAAATACAGGTTATAACAAATGTAGAAATTATTGTTAAAACCTGTGAAGCGATGTCGGCTGCAAGAACTGGCGCTTTATTGGTTTTCGAAAGAACACATAATTTGGATTTTGTAAAATTCACAGGCGACAAAATGTATTCAGAAGTAAATCAGCCAATATTGGAAAGTATTTTTTACAAAAACAGTCCGCTACATGATGGCGCCATAATTATTAAGGAAAACTTTATTATTGCCACAAGAGTTGTTTTACCGCTTTCAGCAAAAAATTTACCTGCCCGATTTGGTTTACGCCATAGAGCCGCCATTGGAATTACTGAAAAAACCGATGCGCTTTGTTTGATTGTTTCCGAAGAAACAGGAAAAATATCTTACGTAAAAGATGGGGAATTTGTATTGTATAATAGCCCTGAAGAACTTGTTGAATTGATTAGATATGATTTGAATTAATATTCCCCCTAATTCCCAAAGAAAAAGTGAATGGGTAAACGGATAATAATTAGACGATTAGACGGTTAGACGGTTAAACAAATAAACAGTTCACAATTAAACAATTAAACAGTTAAACAAGAATTACGCTACTTCGCTAACAAATTGCATATCATAGAGCATTTTATAATACCCACTTTTATCAAGCAATTCCAAATGCGAACCTTGTTCCACAATTTTACCTTTATCCATTACAATAATTCTGTCGGCCTTTTTAACTGTTGTTAATCTGTGCGCTATGATTATTGATGTTTGGTGTTGGGTAATTTTATCTGTTGCCTGCTGAATCAATTTTTCTGAATAGGAATCTATAGAAGATGTGGCTTCATCCAAAATCAGTATGCTTGGTTTGCTTACATAAGCGCGTAAAAATGCAATTAACTGGCGTTGGCCTGTAGATAACATTCCGCCACGCTCTTTTACATTATATTGGTAATTATTAGGCAAACTCATAATAAACTCATGAATACCGATTTCTTTTGCGGCATCTTTTACCTGTTCTAAAGTAATTGAATCATCACCTAATGTGATATTGTTAACTATGGAATCGGAGAATAAAAAGACATCTTGTAAAACAACTGCTATCTGATTTCTTAGAGAGGGCAATGTGTATTGTAAAATATTTTTATCATCAATACAAATTTCACCCTTATCAATTTCATAAAAACGATTTATCAAATTGATGATGGTCGATTTTCCAGCACCTGTGGCGCCAACAATAGCAACAGTTCCTCCTGCTTTTACATCAAAAGAAATTCCTTTTAAAACTTCTTCACCTTCAACATAACTGAAACGCACATTTTTAAATGCAATATCGCCTTTAAATTTTTTCACTTCCAATTCTCCGGATTTGACAATTTGGTCATTTGTATCCAACACTTCAAAAACCCGATCGCCGGCAACCATTCCCATTTGAAGCGTGTTAAATTTATCGGCAATTTGATTTAGCGGCCTAAATAACATTTGGGTCATCATAATAAATGCGATAATTTGTCCAACTTCTGTAGTTCCAGAATTTACGATATCTAAACCTCCGTACCAAACCAGCAATCCTACAGAAATCGATGCTAAAATTTCTGCTATTGGAAAGAAAATTGAATAATACCAAACTGTTCTAATATTTGCTTTTTTATGCTTGTCGTTAATTTTAACAAATTTTTCATATTCAATTGTTTCGTGATTAAACAATTGCACAATTTTCATTCCTGTAACACGCTCTTGTACAAATCCATTCAAATTTGCTACCTGAATCCTCACTTCCTGAAAAGCAGATTTTATGGCAATTTGAAATAATTTTGTGACATATATTAAAATCGGAAGCACAATAAATGCAATTAATGCCATTTTCCAATTCATCCACAGCATCACAATGGCAACAACCAACATTTTTAACAAATCACTCACAATCATAAACAAACCTTGTCCAAAAAATTGTGCAATAGTTTCAGTGTCAGAAACCAAGCGCGTCACTAATTTTCCTACGGAAGAATGGTCGAAATACGACATTTTAAATTGCAGCAGGTGTTTATGCAACTGAACTCTTATGTCTTTAATGATGTGTTGTCCCAACCAATTTACTTTATAAATAAAAAGAAACTGCACTAAAACTTCAGCAATTAAAAAACCAACCATCAATAACGAAAAATATAAAATACCTTCCTTATCCTTATTTTTAAAATAAATATTGACTATTTGTTGCAATAAAATAGGTTTGGCCGCAGAAACTAACGACAATACTATTGCCGAAATAATTCCTATAGAAAATTCCCGTCGGTATTTTTTTGAAAACCCGATTAACCGCATAAAAATATTTGCGTCAAAAGCTTTACCTGTAACTTTACTGCTCATGATTAAAAATTATATTTGGATAGGTTACCTGAGTTAAAAATAGACCTAAAGCAGGCGCAGAAGCACCAGCATTGCTTCTGTTTTCGCTTTCAATAATCTGCTCAAATTCAACTAAAGTCATATTTCCTTTTCCTATTTCTACTAAAGTTCCCACAATTGCCCGCACCATATTTCTTAAAAAACGATTTGCTGTAATATGAAATACCAACAGTTGGCCAGTTTGCTTCCATTTTGCATGCATAATGTTACAATTATACGTTCTTACGTCGGAATTTGAACGGGAAAAACATTTAAAATTAGTATATTTTTCTAAAATTTCAGCAGCTTCATTCATTTTTTTAACCGAAAGTTTTGTGGTAATAAATTGCCAGGCAGTTTCAGTCAAAAATGGATTTTCTCCTAAAAAAATTCGATACTCATAACTTCTGCTTGTGGCATCAAAACGCGCATGGGCATTTTCTGGGGTTTTAAAAATATCGTAAACAACAATGTCATTCGGCAACAGCGCATTTAATTTATAAATAGTTTCTTTTACATTAAATTCATTTTCTATATCAACATGTGCATAAAACTCTTCGGCATGAACGCCTGAATCTGTTCTTCCTGCCCCAACTATTTCAACAGAAGCACGAAAAATAGTTGAAAATGATTTGCTCAATAACGCTTGTACCGTAATTGCATTAGGCTGTATTTGCCATCCGTGATAATGAGTTCCTTTATATGCTAATTTGATAAAATATCTCAATTGAAATGCTATTTTTGTACGGTTGCAAATATACGGCATATTTGTGAGTTACTAATTTTACAATTAAATGAAAAAGATTTTATTGCTTTCTGATACCCACAGTTATATTGATGACCAAATTTTAAAATTTGTAAAACAGGTTGATGAAGTTTGGCATGCTGGTGATATTGGTTCTTTTGAAGTGATTGAGGTTTTAAGAGAATTAAAGCCTTTAAGAGCAGTTTATGGAAACATTGACGATTCATTAATGAGAAATGAATTTCCGCTTGACAACAAGTTTACCATTGAGAAAGTTTCGGTTTGGATGACTCATATTGGTGGTTATCCAAATAATTACAATCCGAGAGTTAAGGAAGATTTGGCTAAAAATCCGCCAAAATTATTTATAACCGGACATTCCCATATTTTAAAAGTGATTTACGATAAAAAACTTAACATCCTTCATATGAATCCGGGAGCTGCTGGAAAATATGGATTTCACAATGTAAGAACCATGCTTCGGTTTGAAATTGATGAAGCTAATATCACAAATTTAGAAATTATAGAACTTGAAAAACGTTAGGGATTACTTCACCTTTTATTATTTTATATTGGTGTTCAGTGAACCTTGTTTGAAGCGGAAAGTGACCATGTTTTTAGCAGAAGTTGTCCGCTGAAAAATGGGAACGCACAAAATAGTATGACTAATTTGGCTAAAATGAATAAAATTTCTTAAAAACAAAAAAACCATTTCAAACTAAATTGAAATGGTTTAAGCACACTAAATATACAAAGATTGTAGGTTTATCGCAGTCTGTCAACAGATTTCACAAGTTCTTCATCCTTTTTAATTGCTTTGTTGGCTAAAGCCACAAAAACAATAGTAAAAATCGGAATGAGCAACCCAATACCTTTCTCAGAAATTTTAATTTCTCCAGATAAATTTTGTGCAAAATAAACGAGTATTCCTACTAAAATAAAATTAATCAAAATTGATAATCGCCCTAAAACAAATTGCAATTGTCGATTTTTAAACTGAAAAATTGCAATAAGCGTTAGTAAAGTAGATGCCATAAACAACACAAAAACACTTGCCAACAACATATTGTCTGAACTTAATGAATCCAACGCAAAAAATTTAATTCCATCTTCCGTTACCCATAAATCTAAGGCGAAGATTAATCCTCCAGAGAGTGCTGTGGCAATTAATAAATAAATTGATTGTATTCTTTGAATCATACTTTTACTAATTATTTGCGAAAATACGTTTTATTTTTAAAGATTAAAAGTTAACTATACAAAATAAATTTATATATTTGCAATGTCTTGTTGCATAATAATATACAAGA
Source organism: Lutibacter sp. (assembly GCA_041652835.1). Lineage (GTDB taxonomy): Bacteria > Bacteroidota > Bacteroidia > Flavobacteriales > Flavobacteriaceae > Lutibacter. The sequence continues at coordinate 6,382 of JBAZGP010000150.1, forward strand.
CCTACAACTAAAAGCTATTCACCACACAGATTAATTCAAAATGAAATTCTTAATTTAATAAGATAACAACATTTATTCACTAACAATTATTACATATTTACATAATGTTTGAAATTTCCGAACTAAAGGATAAATCTCTTTCAGAATTACAAGAGATTGCAAAAACCGTTGGAGCAAAGAAATTTAGTCAATTAAAAAAACTGGATTTGGTTTATTTAATTCTAGATATTCAAGCTGCTGCTCCTCCTGCAATTGCCAAAAATGAGGTTTTAACCGATGATGACAAGCCAAAACGCAAACGAATCATTAAAAAAGCCAATTCACCAAAAGTGAATAAAAATCAACCCTCAAAAGAAAAAGCACCAGAACTTTTTGCAGCTCCTGCACCAACTTTAGAAATTGAAGATTTAGAAAAATTGGTACAAGTTCCCGCTGAAAAAAAACCATTTAAAAAAGCGGTGAAATTTACACATGCAACCCCGGTTGAAAAAACTGAAGTTGAAACTGTTGAAACACCTGTTGCTCCTAAAACTGATCTTGTAAAAGTAGCCATTAAAAAAGCAGTGAAATTAGCTCCAAGAACTGAAATTAAAAATGAACCTGAAAATACTGATAGCAATATTGTTGAAATAACAGATGAGATTCAACAAAAAACGGTACAAAACCAGCCTAAACAGCAAAATAAACAACCTAAGCAACAAGGAAACCAACAAGGAAACCAACAAGGAAATAAACAAACAAATCAACAAGGAAACCAACAAAGGGAAAATGAGTCACGTAAACCGGGAAATCGGTTTAGAGATCCTGATTATGAATTTGACGGTATTATTGAAAGTGAAGGTGTTTTAGAAATGATGCCTGATGGTTATGGTTTTTTACGATCATCCGATTACAATTATCTTTCGTCACCCGATGATATTTACTTATCACAATCACAAGTTAAATTGTTTGGTTTAAAAACTGGTGATACCGTAAAAGGTGTAGTTAGACCACCAAAAGAAGGAGAAAAATATTTTCCTTTAATACGCGTTTCAAAAATAAACGGATTAAATCCAAATGTGGTTAGAGATCGTGTTTCTTTTGAACATTTAACACCTTTATTTCCACAGGAAAAATTTAATTTAGCAGGAAAAAATAGTACGCTTTCCACAAGAATTATGGACTTATTTAGTCCGATTGGAAAAGGACAAAGAGGAATGATTGTATCGCAGCCTAAAACAGGTAAAACAATGTTGTTGAAGGATATTGCGAATTCAATTGCCTCAAATCATCCAGAAGTTTATCAAATTATTCTTTTAATTGATGAAAGACCTGAAGAGGTAACAGACATGCAGCGAAGCGTAAAAGGTGAGGTTGTTGCTTCAACTTTTGATGAACCAGCTGAAAAACATGTAAGGGTTGCCAATATTGTCTTGGAAAAAGCAAAACGTTTGGTTGAATGCGGACATGATGTGGTTATTTTATTAGATTCTATCACACGATTGGCCAGAGCATATAATACAGTTGCGCCTGCATCCGGTAAAATTTTATCAGGTGGTATTGATGCCAACGCATTACACAAACCAAAACGATTTTTTGGTGCAGCAAGAAACATAGAAAATGGTGGTTCATTA
>JBAZGP010000151.1:0-7964 GCA_041652835.1 Lutibacter sp.
TTTTATTAGATATAAAAAATATGTACTTTTGGCAGACTAACTAAAAATCAAAACATACTTTTATGGAAGCAACTATCGCTACTGACAATAATGAAAATATTTGGAGCGGAGGAAAAAACAAACCATTAGGAGCAAGTTATGGTAAAATGATGATATGGTTTTTCATTTTATCCGATGCGTTTACCTTTTCTGGTTTTTTGGGCGCTTATGGCTTAATTCGTTTTAATTTCCAAGATTCCTGGCCAATAGCCGATGAGGTTTTTACCCACTTTCCTTTTTTACATAGCGTGAATGCACCTATGTACTATGTGGCATTTATGACCTTTATTTTGATATTTTCATCAGTAACTATGGTGTTGGCAGTTGATGCCGGACATCAAATGAATAAAAAGAAAGTTACCTTTTATATGTTTCTTACCATTATAGGCGGCACAATTTTCTTGGGATCGCAAGCTTGGGAATGGAAGAATTTTATTGGCGGAGAATATGGCGCCGTAGAATTAAACGATGGAAAAATTATTCAATTTGTTGATGCAACAGGGCAACAGATTGCTTTAGAAAGTTTTGTAAAATCCCAAAATTCAGAAAGAATCCAACACACTGCCAATAAAGGTATATGGTTTGTAAAAGAAGCAAAATTGCCTCCTTTTACCCTTAATGAAGTTGTTGAAAGCTTTAAGGCAAATCCTGGAATTTCAATAAGAACCGAGCAAATTGATCCGGTATTAAAAAAGAAAACTGTTGTTCCTCATAATGCAGCATTGTCTTATTTAAACGAAGCAAAAGCGGTGATCAAGGGCGCCAACCTAAAAGTAAACGAATACGGGAATACCTTGTTTGCCAATTTCTTTTTCTTTATCACAGGTTTCCACGGTTTCCACGTTTTGACTGGAATACTCATTAATATCACCGTATTTTTTAACGTAATTATTGGAACTTACGAGCGAAGAGGACATTATGAAATGGTTGAAAAAGTTGGACTCTATTGGCACTTTGTTGATTTAGTTTGGGTATTTGTATTCACTTTCTTCTACTTGATTTAATTTATAAAAGGACACTAAAATGGTACACGCACAAGAACATAAATCACACACAAAATTAATTTGGAAAGTATTTGCAATACTTTCAATAATCACTTTGGCTGAAGTTATTTTGGGAATTTCGAGGCCAGAAGCGCTTTATTTATCTAAGTTTTTGGGAACAAGTCCCCTAAATATCATATTCCTGATTTTAACCTTGGTAAAAGCCTATTACATTGCATGGTTTTTTATGCATATGGCCGATGAAAAAAAGGGTTTAAGAAGAGCGGTGGTTTGGACAGGTCTTTTCTTAATTGGTTATTTGGCTACATTGTTGTTAATTGAGGGAAATTACATCAACGATGTTTTGGGCCCGCTAACAAAGTGGAACTACTAAAACTTTAATAAGAAAAAGGTGGTTTTTAACCGCCTTTTTTGTTTAACTTTATTCACATGAAAAAATTCTGGGTACTTTTTAGCCTCTTTATATTTCCTTTGATATTTTATATATTTCTGTCGAAAGGAATATATAAATATGCGAATTTGCCAATTCTTACGGAAAAGGTAATTGACTTAAAAGTAGTTGACCCTTCTAAAACGGCTTCTTTTTCAGAAAAATTTTCGATAGTTTGCTTTTTGGGAAGCGAGATCAATACTGCCAAGGGAAGTCTTTTCAATTTAAACCAAACAATTTACAAAAGATACTATCAAAAACCATTTTTCCAAATTGTGGCAATTCTTCCGCAGGGAATGGAAAATGAATTCAGTGAAGCCATAAAGGAACTTTCTGCTTTTACAGACATCAGTAATTGGCATTTTATTTATGCCAGTCCGCAAAATATTAATACCCTTTTCAACAGTTTTAAAACACCTTTTGCCTTAAATGAAAACCTATATTCTGAATATGCTTATATTGTAGATATGGAATTGCGCTTGCGCGGAAGAAAAGATGATGAAGATACCAAAGGAGGTAAATTGTATGGCTATAGCATGAAATCGGTTTCAGTTTTGAAGAATAAAATGAAAGACGATATTGACATTATTTATTACCAATTGAAAAAATCTGCTGAAAAACAGAAAAGGAGAAAAAGAGAAATATAATTTAAACAAAATGAAAAAATATTCATACGTAGGCGTTGCATTTATCATTTTAATCTTTGGAATATATGCAGTTCCAAAAATTGTAGATAAATTTAAAACACCAGAATTGGTGACCATCGCCAAAGTTCCCGAATTTGAATTTACCAATCAGGATGGTAAATTAATTTCAAATTCATTTTATGAAAATAAAGTGTATGTGGTAGAATTTTTCTTTACCACCTGCCCAACTATTTGTCCAAAAATGACCGAAAGTATGCTAAAAATACAAAATGAGTTTTATGGAAATCCAGATTTTGGTATTGCATCTTTCAGCATAAATCCAAAACACGATACGCCTGAAATATTGAAAGAATATGCCAAATCTCACGGTGCAACTTTAAAAAACTGGAATTTTTTAACGGGCGAACAAGACAAAATTTATGAATTGTCAAATGCTGGATTTACTTTATATGCGGGTGAAGATAGCAATGCAGAAGGCGGATTTGAACATTCTGGGATGTTTGCTTTGGTAGATAAAAAAGGAAATATTCGCTCCAGATTAGATGAATTGGGAAATGTGGTTGCTTTTTATGACGGATTGGATCCAAAAGGAGTGCAACAAATTAAAGAAGATATTAAAATACTTTTAAAAGAATAATGGAAATAACTTCAAAAAAATATAACACGAGCATTATTATTTTGTCCATAGCAATTCCGTTAGCGGTTGTCGCTATGTTCAGTATTAAAATTGATGTGCAGCTTCCGATTTTTTTGCCTCCTATTTATGCCACCATAAATGCGTTTGTAGCTGTAATTATTGTAATATCAGTTTGGGCAATTAAGAACAAGAAAATAACGTTACATGAAAAGCTGATGAAAATTGCGCTCTTGCTTTCCATGTTGTTTTTAGTGCTTTACTTGGTCTATCACATGACATCAGATTCTACTGTGTTTGGAGGTGAAGGCATCATAAAAAGTATTTATTTTTTTGTTTTAATTTCACATATTTCATTAGCAGTTATCGTCATTCCTTTTGTTTTAATTACCTATGTAAGAGCCATCACAAACCAAGTGGAACTTCATAAAAAAATAGCGCATTTTACTTTTCCTTTGTGGCTGTATGTTGCTGTATCTGGCGTTATTGTGTATGTTATGATTTCACCTTATTATTCTTAAAGATTCAAAATAGAAAATGGAAAAGAGAATAGCGAATAGCGAAAAGGGAAGCTCATGGAAATAAGTAATTAAACAATTCACAAATAAACGATTACACGATTCAACATATTAAATACATTTATGAAAAAAATTACACTTTCCATACTACTCCTTTTAGTTATTCAAATAGCCAATGCGCAATGTGCCATGTGCAAAGCGGTTGTTGAAAGTGGAAATCCTGAACAAGCTGAAGGTTTAAATTCAGGAATTTTGTATTTAATGGTGTTTCCATATATTTTAGTTGGCGCTTTATTTTCCGCTATCATTTGGCACAAAATAAAAAATAAAAAAAAAGAAGAATTTTAGCACTTCTATATTAACTAAAAGTGTAACAAATGCTAATTTTAATCGTCATATACAAAATCAACATAACAAATAAACTCAGTTGCATACAATGAGAACAAAAATTGTAAGTATTTTAGCTTTCGTATTATTTATAAACGCAAATGCCCAAGATAAAAAATGGACACTTCAAGAATGCATAAACTACGCTTTAGATCACAATATTTCCATAAAACAGCAGGAACTCAATAAAGATTTGACCAAAGAAGACATTACCATTGCTAAAGGTAATTTTTATCCTTCCTTAAATTCTTCGGTTTCACAAAACTGGAAGTTCGGTTCTTATATTGGTAACGATGGCGTAAGGGTTTCCATAGACAGTCGCTCCAATGATTTTTCATTAAATTCAAACGTAACGCTCTACAATGGGAACAGGAATAAAAATAATTTATTACAGGTTCAAAAAAGTTTAGAAGAAGCAGGTTTTGATTTAGAAGAAAATAAAAATGGCATAATGCTAAATGTGGTTAATTATTATTTGAATGTTTTGCTGAACAAGGAAAGTATAATTATTGCCCAAGACCAAATTGCAGTGAGCAAAAGCCAGGTTGAAAAAGCAAAGACGCTATTTGAAGCTGGCTCACAGCCAAAAACAGCCATTTTAGAAGCAGAAGCGACTTTGGCTGCCAATGAGCAACAATTGACCACTGCACAAAACACGTTGGATCTTTCTTTATTGAGTTTGGCGCAATTGTTACAGGTTCCGCATAATGGTTTTGACGTGCAGGATGTGGCTTTAACCATTGATTCCGCTTCCTTAATTTATAATGATACCGATGTTATTTTTGAAAAAGCGGTATCTAATTTGCCTGAAATTAAAAGTGCAGAAATGGCCGTTGAACGATCTGAAATATCCACAGAAATTGCAAAAGGCGCTTATTATCCGTCACTCTCTTTTGGAGCCGGACTAGGAACTTCTTACCAACACAACCTAGGAGAAAAAGATGAGCGGGCAATTATAGATTCAGATAAGAATATTGTTTACATACCTAACGGATTTGGAAAACAGCTGGAAGACAATTTAGGATATAATTTTGGATTTTCCTTAAATATTCCTATTTTCAACCGATTTCAAACAAAGGCAAACGTAGCAAAAGCACAAATAAATCAGGAAATGGCCACCTTGCAATTGTTGGATAGGCAGACTAAACTGAGGGAAGCTATTGAAAAAGCTTATGCTGATGCAAAAGCATCTTTAAACCAATATATTTCAGCACAGAAATCGTTACAAGCTCAAAATGAATCTTTTAAAAACGCTCAGGAAAGTTACAATTCTGGGGTGATGACTTCTTTCGATTTTGACCAGGTGAGATATAGGCTGGTGGATGCACAATCTTCATTGGCAAATGCAAAATACAATTTTGTTTTCAGAACCAAATTGTTAGAATATTATTTAGGCATTCCAATTGTCCTAAAATAATCCTATCCCCAACCCTTTCCGAAAGAAAGGGAGTTTGATTTGAAATGTATTTAAAATATATTACTGTTAATTTTATTTCACAGAAACATCCAACGTTTTACGTTGGATGTTTTGTTTTATAAAAATGAAATAAAGTATCTTTGCTTTTCAAAATTAAGAATTTGTCACTTATATTAAACATAGAAACTGCAACAAAAAATTGCTCGGTATGCATATCAAAAGACGGTGAAATTATTGCCTTAAAGGAAATCAATGACGGTAATTATTCTCATGCCGAAAAATTACATGAATTGATTAAGCAAGCTGTTTCAGAAGCCAAAATTGAATTATCCTATTTAAATGCCGTTGCGGTTAGTAAAGGTCCAGGTTCATATACAGGGTTGCGCATTGGTGTTTCGGCGGCAAAAGGATTGTGTTTTGCTTTGGATATTCCATTAATTTCTGTAAATACTTTACAGTCTTTGGCACTTTCCGTTTCCATTTCTGAAGGCTATAAAATTCCACTTTTGGATGCCCGAAGAATGGAAGTTTACAGCCAGGTTTTTAATAATAAGACTGAAAAGATTAGAGAAGTATGTGCGGAAATTATTACTCCAGAATCCTTTTCCGACTATTTAAATAACCGAAAAGTTTATTTTTTTGGCGATGGTGCCGAAAAATGCAAGGAAATTATTGCCCATAAAAATGCAATTTTCATTGATGCTAAATTTCCTTCAGCAAAAGATATGGTTGAGATTTCTTTTGAAAAATTCAGAAAAAATAATTTTGAAGATCTCGCCTACTTCGAACCCTTCTATTTGAAAGAATTTTTGGGTGGAATTTCAAAAAAGTAGTTTAATTTTCTAATAATATTGGCAATAATCCTATAATACCAATTAACCATCACCAAATCAATCCAGCTGCCAAAAAATCATTGTATAAACTCTTATTTTTAGCGATTTTTTAATTATTTATGCTTTTTCAAACTTCATACCAAATATTTTTAATCCTTTTGGTTTTTCTTAATAGTACACTTCAAAAAACATAAAATAAATAGGCTTAAATGCAATCAAAGAAACAAAGAAAATTTATAAAAATTCTGTAGCTAAAATTTAATTTTAAGTTGTTCTAAAGCTTTTTTTGAATTGCTTTCGGGTAATTTACAAGCTCCATCTACACAAACATAAATGAGCGTTTCTTTTTCACTAAAACGATTGTCCAAAAGCGGAATCGTGCTTTTTTTAGTACTTCCTGCAATTAATTTATTAGGAATATAATGTTGATTAATTTCTTTGAGTTTTTGCAATGCTTCTTTTCCAGAAAGGGCAATTTCATAATATTCTCCAACAAAATAAGAACCCAATTGTAGCCAATTGGAATATCCTGAGCCATATTGTTGCGCTTTATCTTTTATATTTTGTAACATTTGATTGCTCACTTTCAAGTAATAATTGTTGGAATAATAATGGCTTAATTTAAACAAATTTTTAGCCATAATTGAATTTGAAGCTGGTATTACATTGTCTTCAATTTCCATTTTACGGGTAATTAAATCAGCATCATTATTTGAAGTGAAGTAAAACATAGAACTTTCCGCATCAAAAAAATGATCGAAAGCATAATCCGTTAATTGTTTTGCCGTGTTCAGCCATAATTCGTTAAAAGTAGCTTCATACAAAGCAATATATGCGTCAATTACCGTAGAATAATCTTCCAAATAACCGTTTATGGTGCTTTTACCATTTTTATAGCTGTGATTTAAATTTCCATTTTTCTGAATTTGTTTGGTATAAATAAATGTGGCATTTTTAAGGGCTGCATCTAAAAAACTGGGTTCGTTAAAAACGGTATAAGCGTCTACATAACCTTTCAGCATCAAGGCATTCCAGGAAGTTAACGATTTATCATCTAACCTTGGTTTTTCCCTTTTTGCGCGTTCCTTCAGCAATATTTTTTGCCATACAACAATTTTATTTTCGAGTTCAGCAATTGAAATTGCATTTTTTTTGGCAATTTCTACATCGTTATTTTTCCTGATTAATACATAATTCTCGTGTTCCCATAGTCCATAATAATTTACATTGAAATAGTCCGCAAACAAGTTATAATCCTTTCCTAAAATGATTTTTAGCTCATTTTGTGTCCAAACATAAAAAGCGCCTTCTTCCAATTTTCCTGCAGCATTTTTGCTATCGGCATCCAATGAAGAGTAAAAAGCACCTTCTTGAGAGGTAAGTTCACGTGAAATAAATTTGAGTGTTTGATACACTGTTTTTTTATACAATTCATTTTTTGTGGACTGAAAAGCTTCAGCATACAAACTCACCAATTGTCCATTATCATACAACATTTTCTCAAAATGCGGCACGTGCCATTTCGCATCAACTGAATAACGAGAAAATCCGCCGCCAACCTGATCATAAATTCCACCGTAAGCCATTTTTGTAAGGGAAGTATTTACGTAATTTAAAATTTCATCATTTCCGGAACGTACGGCATAATTCAATAAAAATTGGTAATTGTTTGGCATTGAAAATTTTGGTGCGCCTTTTCTTCCGCCCAAATCCAAATCCATATATTGTTTCCATTCCATGACTGCATTGTCTAAATCTGCCGCTGTAAAAGCTTCTTTATTTTCATTAAACGCCACCAAATCTGAATTTTTTACGCCTTCCGTTAATTTTTCAGCATATTCTATCGCTTTTTCAGGTGTTTCCAAATACAATGTTGCCAATTGTTCCAACGCACTTATCCAATTGTCTTTGGGAAAATAAGTCCCGCCCCAAATTGGTCTTCCATCGGGTAAAGCCACGCAATTCAATGGCCAGCCACCTCTTCCGGTAATTAATTGTACGGCATTCATATACACTTGGTCAATATCTGGCCGCTCTTCGCGGTCAACTTTAACG
>JBAZGP010000152.1:0-7921 GCA_041652835.1 Lutibacter sp.
AATTCCGATTTAATCGGGATTTTTTTTTATCCCTAAATTTTATATATTTATAAAAATATTTAATAAAATGAAAAACTATCAAGTTACTGATCCCGTAAAATTAAGCGAAATAGCTGCTTTAGAAGTCGTTGAGAAAGCTAAGAAAAAACTTAATAAGGTTAGAAAAGAACTAAGTAAGTTGCAAGATACGATGTATGCAGAAGGGAAAAATGCCGTATTGGTCTGCCTTCAAGGAATGGATACCTCAGGGAAAGACAGCTTGGTTAAAGAAGTTTTTAAAGATGTAAATGCTCGAGGTGTTGTGGTTCATAGTTTTAAAGTACCAACGGAATTGGAGTTAAAGCATGATTATTTATGGCGTCATTATATGGTATTGCCCGAACGTGGAAAAATTGGAGTTTTTAACAGAACCCATTATGAAAACGTACTGGTTACAAGGGTTCATCCCGAATATATTTTGAATGAGAATCTTCCAAACGTTAACAGTTTGGACGATTTGTCAGATGATTTTTACTACAAAAGAATGGAGGCAATCATTGAATTTGAAAGAAATATTGTAACTAACGGAACCATTGTTTTAAAATTTTTTCTGAATATTTCAAAATTAGAACAAAAAAATCGGCTTTTAAGAAGGTTGCGACTCAAAGATAAAAATTGGAAATTTTCTCCAGGCGATTTAAAGGAACGCAAACTTTGGGATAGTTATCAGTTATGTTATGAAGAATTGCTAAACAAAACATCAACAGAATATGCGCCTTGGTATATAATACCAGCCGATGACAAACCTACCGCCCGTTTTTTAGTTGGCAATATTATTGTTGAAAATTTAAAAAAATATAATTTTATAGAACCTGAATTGCCTGAGAAATATAAACTTGAAATTAAAAATTATAAAGCTCAGCTTGCAAGTGAATAAACTTTAAAAGGAGTATAAATGATGTTAAAAAGTTTCTAAAACTATTTTTATAATTCATAAATCGTACCATACAAATAGTATCTTTACCGATAAATATTTTAAGAAAAAACTATGGAATTAAAATTAAAAAAACCCATTGTCTTTTTTGACTTGGAAACTACGGGCATCAATATAGCCAAAGACAGAATTGTTGAAATTTCTATTTTAAAAATATTTCCAAACGGAAATAAGGAAAGTAAAACTTGGCTGGTAAATCCGGAAATGGAAATCCCAAAAGAAGCTTCTGATATTCATGGCATTACCAATGAAAGAGTGGTGACCGAGCCAACTTTTAATGAATTGGCATTGCAGGTAAGCGATTTGATAAAAGGATGTGATTTGGCTGGATTCAATTCAAACCGATTTGATATCCCTTTGTTGGCAGAAGAAATGTTACGAGCCAATGTTGATTTTAGTATGAAAAACAGAGATTCAATTGATGTTCAGGTTATCTTTCATAAAAAAGAAGAAAGAACTTTAAGTGCTGGTTATCAGTTTTATTGCGGAAAAAGTTTAGAAAATGCACATTCGGCAGAGGCAGATACCAATGCGACCTATGAAATTTTAAAAGCGCAATTAGAAAAATACGAAGATTTAGAAAATGATATTAAATTTTTAGATAAGTATTCAACGCACATAAAAAGAGCAGATTTGGCTGGATTTATTGTATTTAATGAAAATAATGAAGAAATTTTCACTTTCGGAAAATATAAAAATCATAGCGTTGAAAAAGTATTAAGAGATGATAAAGGTTACTTTTCATGGATTCAAAATGCTGATTTTCCACTCTATACAAAAAAGGTATTGGGAGAGTTAAAAGAAAGAATAAATCCGAAAAAGGAAGTGGCAACACTTGAGGATTTAAAAAATAAATTCAATCAAAAAATATAATATGTTAGTAAATTTTGACAGTTTAGAAGACACCTCTAAAATTTGGATTTATCAATCCAACAGAGCGTTTTCAGAAAACGAAGTTACCGAAATATCTCGCAATTTAGAAAGTTTTATAGAAACGTGGAAGGGACATGGAAACGATTTAAAAGCAGCCTACCAAATAAAATACAATCAGTTTATAATTATAGCTGTTGATCATAATTATAATGAAATTTCGGGTTGTTCCATTGATGAGTCAATGTATTTAATCCGGCAATTTGAACAAAAATTCGCCATTGATTTAACCAATAAATTGAATATTTCTTTTAAAGACAACAGCAATATAAACGTGGTGAGTTTGGCTGAATTCCAAAACTTTGCCAAACAACAAAAAATAACTTCTAACACGGTGGTTTTTAACAATACCATAAACAATAAAGCCGATTTTAAAAATCTCTGGGAAGTAACGGCAGATAAAAGCTGGCACAAACGGTTTTTAGCGCATATCAATTAAAAAAGGCAATTTATAATTTTTTTGGTTCTATTCTTGATGAGGTAGTTTGTTAGATGTTCAATATAGTGTTGAACTAATTTAAAAATAAATGATAAAAAGAATAGTTTTCCTTATTTTACTGCTGAATGTTGCTTTTTTAAAAGCACAAAATTTGGATCCTTTACAAACAAAGGATGTTGCTGTCCAAGCAAAATGGGTTGATAGTTTGATGAAAAACATGACTATTGATGAGAAAATAGGACAGCTATTTATGGTTCAAGCCTATTCCAATAAGGATGAAAAACACCGAATTTTTATTGATAGTTTAATTAAAAACTATCATATCGGTGGATTGATATTTATGCAGGGAACTCCTGAAAAACAAGCAGTTTTAACCAATAGTTACCAATCTATTTCCAAAATTCCATTGCTGATTGGTTTTGATGGTGAATGGGGATTGGATATGCGTTTAAAGGATACCTATCGCTTCCCTTGGAATATGGCACTTGGTGCTATTTCAGACAATAAATTACTTGAAGATTTTGGTTCGCAACTGGGAAAACAATGCAAACGATTGGGAATTCATATTAATTTTGCCCCAGTGGTGGATATCAATATAAATCCAGAAAATCCAATAATTGGCAATCGCTCTTTTGGTGAAAATAGAGATAATGTTACTCAAAAAGCCTTGGCTTTTGTGAAAGGAATGCAAAGCCAACATGTATTGTCCAATGCCAAACATTTTCCTGGTCACGGTGACACTGCTGCCGATTCTCATAAATCTTTGCCTATTTTGGATTTTGATTTCAGCCGACTGGATTCTATTGAACTATATCCATATAAATCGCTGATTAACAACAGACTAACCAGTATTATGGTGGGACATTTAAGCGTGGAAGGATTGGAACCAAATAAAGATTGTCCAGCATCACTTTCCTATCAAGTTATTTCAAAATTGTTAAAAGAGAAATTAAATTTTAAGGGCTTAATATTAACCGATGCGCTAAATATGAAAGGCGTTTCAACTTATTCTCAACTGGGTGACATAAATTTGGAAGCTTTATTGGCTGGTAATGATATGCTGTTAATTCCAAATGATGTGCCTTTGGCAATTGATACTATTAAGGTTGCTTTAAGTGAAAATAGAATTACGGAGGAGCGCATCAATTATTCCGTTAGAAAAATATTAAAAGCTAAATATTGGGCGGGATTGAACGCTTATAAAAAGATTGAATTGGCGAATTTACAACAAGATTTAAATGCTGTTGAAGCTGTTTTACTTCATAGAAAATTAGTGGAAAATTCAATTACATTACTCAAAAATGAAGACTTAATTTTTCCAATTCAACATTTGGAAAAGAAGAAAATTGCGTATGTTAAGTTGGGTGACGCAAATCATACCGATTTTTTAAATATGTTAAAAAATTATGCGGAGGTTGATGAAGTTTCAAATGACACCTTAGACAATTTAATTGCGCAGTTAAAACCTTATAACCTCGTTATTGTTGGGTTTCACAAATCTAATGACAACCCATGGAAAGACTATAGATTTAACGACAAAGAATTGGCTTGGCTAAAAGAAATCGCCAAAAAAAATATGGTTATTTTGGATATTTTTGCAAGTCCTTACAGTTTGTTGCAACTTGAAAATTTAAAAAATATTGAAGGTGTTTTAGTTTCCTTTCAAAATAGTAAAATAGCCCAGGAAATTTCAGCTCAAATGTTATTTGGCGCATTGGAAATCAAGGGAAAATTGCCGGTTTCAATTTCGGGTGAATTTGCAGTAAACGAAGGATTAACCTCTAATTCACTTGGACTTTTAGGCTATTCTATTCCGGAAGATGTTGGTTTGAGCAGCGAAAAATTGAGTAAAATTGATTCAGTTGCCGCCATTGTTTTAAATGGAAAAATGGCTCCTGGAATGCAAATTTTAGTGGCCAGAAGAGGAAAAGTGGTGTATCAAAAAAGCTTTGGTTTTCATACGGATGAACAGGTAAATCCGGTGTTAAACAGCGATTTGTATGATATTGCCTCAGTGACAAAGATAGTGGCAACACTTCCGCTTCTTATGGAACTTGAAGAACATAAAGTTTTTCATATTAACAGTACTTTAGGAAGCCTAATCCATAAACTGAGGAAAACAAATAAAGATAAGATAACTGTAAAAGAAGTGCTTTCACATTATGGCAGATTAAAACCGGATATTCCTTTTTATTTGCAAACCTTGAACAGTGGGACTAAAATGCCTTCAGCAGATTTTTACCGAAGAGAAAAAAGTGATAAATTCAATATAAAAGTTGCTGACAGTTTGTATTTGTTAAGCACTTATTCTGATTCAATTTTTGATATTATTGCTCATACACATCTGCTTAAAAAGAAGGAATATAAATACAGCGATTTGGGATATTTTATTTTCAAAGAATACATTGAAAACTATTATAAAGCCGATTTAAATGAACTTACGCAACAGCATTTTTACGAACCGCTGGGCGCAAACAGAACAACTTATAATCCTTTAGAAAAATTTTCAAAAAATGAAATAGTTCCAACTGAAAAAGACAATTATTATCGTTTTCAATTGTTGCAAGGTTACGTACACGATATGGGAGCGGCAATGCAAGGTGGAGTAGGTGGCCATGCCGGTATATTTTCCAATGCAAATGATATTGCGAAAATAATGCAAATGTACCTTCAAAAGGGTTATTATGGCGGAAGAAGGTACTTTAAACCGGAAACAATTGATTTATTTAACCATCGTTATTATGCAAGTGAAGGTGTGCGCAAAGGACTTGGTTTTGACAAGCCACAACTAAAAGAAAGCGTTATGGCAACTTGCGGCTGTGTTTCAGATGAAAGTTTTGGACATAGTGGTTTTACAGGAACCTATACTTGGGCTGATACCGAATCTGAAATTGTATATGTATTTTTATCGAATAGGGTTTTTCCAACGTCAAGCAATATGGAGTTGGTAAAAAACAATATAAGAACTGAAATTCAGCAACTCATTCAAGATGCAATTATCAAATAAGGGGCATTGTTTTTGTTGAAATAACACCTAAAATTAAGCAACTTATAAGGTAAATAATCGCAATTTTCAAATTAAAAAAATAGTAAACAACCGCTGTTTGAATCAAATAGAATAGCGGGAAAAGGGTTGTAATCAACACAAATCTATAGGTATTTGTAAAAACAACATCTTTAATTTTTGGTTTGATGTATTTCCAAATTAATAAAGGGAACATACTGTTTATTTTGGCAATTAAATGAATAGGAGCAAACCAATTGATTTTTTTATGTTCCTTCATTGATTTCAATGGTTCATTTTCTATATTTTTCAATAGTTTGTTGGCTTCAAACGGATTTAAATAATCAATACCATCAGCTTCTAATTTTGCAATAATAGCTGCATAATTTTCATAATCTTCTATGTGAAGGGTTAAGGTTTTTAAGGCTGTTAAAACCTGATTTGTGATTTCTTTAAATTTTAAATCGGGGTTTTTTAGGTTGAAAAACTGATTTGAAAGTATTGGTTTTCCATAATAAATGGAAGTGCTGGAGGGAAAGTTTAAATGCGAATTGTAATTAATTCCAACCGGAACGATATAAATATTTAGGTTGGGATATTTTTGAAGTGTGCCTAAAATAATACGTGCAAATCCCTTTTTTAAAGGTGTTATCCTACGTTCTAAATGATGTTCTCCTTCTGCAAAAATTTGAATTCCTTTTTCTTGTTTTAAAATTTCGATACACTGCTCAAAAGCTTCAACATTCTTTTCCATTGAGCGAATTCCATCTCTTAATCTAAAAATGGGAATCAGATTAAGCGACCGCAATATTCGGTTAACGATGCCAATTTTAAAAGCACTGGCTCTTGTAAGAAAATAGGTGTTTCTGTTGTTGGTTGTTGGTATCAATATTGCATCAATTAATGCATTTTGATGATTTCCAATAAAAATTACCGCACCTTTTTTGGGAATGTTTTCTATTCCAAAAACCGACTTCTTTTTGAATAAAAAGAACAATCCGATTGTTACATAAATTCTGATTATTTGGTACCAAAGATTTCTCAAATTGTTGTTTTTACTTTTTGTTTGGACCAATAAATTGCCAATGCCAAGCCTGAAAAAATATCCCAAATTGCCCAAAATGCTACTAAAAGTGCCATTCCACCCAATCCGTTAAAAAAACTAAAAATGAGTAACAATCCCAATCCGGAGTTTTGAATTCCTGTTTCTATCGAAATCGTTTTTTGATCTGTAAAGGATAGTTTCATCAATTTTGCAAAATAAAATCCAGTTGACAAAGCCAATAAATTATGCGCAATCACTAAAATAAGTACATATTCTATATAATTTATAAAAATGTCAAAATTGCCGTAAAAGGCAATAATGATAAAGAGCATAAAAATTAACAAAGAAATTGGTTTTAGAATTTTGGCCAATTTAGCCGCTAAAAACGGTTTATATTTTCTTAGCAACATTCCAAGAATTAGGGGCATTCCCATAATTAAAGTCACCAATTTCACCAATTCCCAAGGATCTAATTCTATTGATTGAAGAATTGCTCCGGTAGGTGCATACAAGTTTCCCCAAAAATAAAGATTAAAGGGAGTCATAACCAATGAAATCAATGTTGAAAAAGCCGTTAAACTAATTGATAATGCTACATTGCCTTTTGCTGTTTGTGTCATAAAATTTGAGATATTGCCACCTGGACAGGCCGCAACCATCATCATTCCCAACGCAATACTCGGCATTGGATTCACCAATTTTATAAAAATAAAAGTCACCAAAGGCAATAAAATAAATTGGGAAATAACACCAGTAAATAAAATTTTCGGATTTTGAAATAATCGTTTAAAATCGGCTATGGTAATGCCAAGCGCAATGCCAAACATAATAATTGCAAGGGTAATGTTTAAAACCCAAAGCCCTTCGGTATCAAAATTTATTTTTAAGGAATCTAAATTTTCTGCCATATTAGTTTTTAAAGGCGAATTCAACAATGTTTGCGCCCATTTTCAGTGCTTTTTCACGAATTTCAAAAGGATCGCCATGCACTTCTTCATCTTCCCAACCGTCACTTAAATCGGATTCATAGTCGTAAAAACAAATCAATCTTCCTTCATAAAACAATCCAAAACCTTGCGGACGTTTATTGTTGTGTTCATGAATTTTTGGACAGCCGTTTTCAAAATTAAAAGATTGATGATAAATGGGGTGGTTGGCAGGGATTTCTTGAAAATCTAAAGTTGGAAATACTTTTTTGAGTTCTCTTCTAATATAGATATCAAGTCCGTAATTATCAGAAACATGTAAAAATCCACCAGAAATTAAATAATTTTTTAAATTTTCAATATCGTCATCGGAAAAGCTGACATTTCCATGTCCGGTCATAAAAATAATAGGATAATTATAAATGGAAAGGCTGTTTACTTCAACAGTTTCAGGATTTTCTTTAATAGAGGTGTTTATGTTTTTGTTGCAAAACTTAATAAGGTTGGGTAAAGCTGTAGGATTTGCGTACCAATCGCCACCGCCGTTATACTTTAATATGGCGATTTGTTGTGCGGAAATAAAGGTAAAAGGTAAAAGCAAAAT
>JBAZGP010000153.1:0-7825 GCA_041652835.1 Lutibacter sp.
AGTTGCCTTTTTTTCACTTACGCAAACCGATTTAAACAAGGCTTCTGAATCAAAATCAAGTAAAGAAAAAGCGGTGGTTGAATTAATGCAAAGCCCCAAAAAATTGTTGGCTACCATTTTAGTTTCAAACAATTTCATCAATATATTAATTGTGCTTATTTTTGCTTATATCGGTGATTTTTTGTTTGCTGAAATCGCATCACAATTTTTAAAATTTTTAATTGAAGTTGTTTTAGTTACCTTTTTAATTCTCCTTTTTGGAGAAGTTTTACCCAAACTATACGCATCACGAAATTCAATGAAGTTTGCCGTAGTTATGGTATATCCTATTAAAATTTTAACATCTTTGCTCTCTTTTATCAGTTTTCCTTTATTGGGCTTAACTGATATTATCGAAGATAATTTGGGGAAACAGAAATCAAACTTGTCGGTTGAAAAATTATCTCAAGCATTGGGAATTACTTCCGACGAAACCACAACTAAAGATGATAAAAAAATTCTTCAGGGAATTGTTAGTTTTGGGAATACCGAAACGGAACAAATTATGACACCCAGAATTGATATTTTTGCACTTTCCAATGATGAATCCTATGAAAATGTAGTCTTAAAAATTGTTAATGAAGGGTTTTCCAGAAATCCTGTTTATAATGAAAATATTGATGATATTATTGGTGTTTTGTATGCAAAGGATTTACTACCTTATATAGATGAGAAAGATTTTGAGTGGCAGAAATTAATCAGAGAACCCTATTTTGTCCCTGAAAACAAAAAGTTAGATGATTTGTTGAAAGAATTTCAGGAAAAGAAAAATCATTTGGCTATTGTTGTTGATGAATATGGAGGAACCAGCGGTATTGTTACTTTGGAAGATGTTATTGAAGAAATTGTTGGTGAAATTAGTGATGAGTATGACCACGATGATGCACTTTATTCAATAATAGATGATAATAATTTTTTGTTTGATGGGAAAATCAACCTAAAAGATTTTTATAGAATATTGGAAATACAAGACCCTCAATTATTTGACGACAATAAAGGAGAATCTGAAACATTGGCCGGATTTATTTTAGAAATCCATGGAAAATTTCCCAATAAACAAGAAACAATTACCTTTTTTGAGTATTCATTTAAAGTTGAGCTCATGGATAAAAAAAGAATAAAACAAGTAAAAGTGACTTTCAACAGAGCGTTATCAAAAGAGTAACATGAGAAATTTTTGGGCAATTGTTTTTTTTGCGTTTATTTTATTGGCCTGCGGTAAAGAAACGTTGCCAAAACCAACACCCTATTTAAAGCTTCAGTACCCTAAGCCTTCCTATAAAAAGATGGAATCAAATTGTCCTTACAGTTTTGAGGTTTCAAATTTGGCTAAAATCAACTTCAATAGCAATTGCTCGGCGCGCATTGAATATCCGCAATTAAAGGCCACAATATATATTACGTATAGAGCTGTTAACAATAATTTGGATGAGATTTTAAAGGAAATTGAAAAATTAACTTTTGAACATACTATAAAGGCTGATGCCATTAACGCAATTCCTTATGAAGATTACGAAGATAAAGTTTTTGGTAAATTGTATAATATTGAAGGAAATGTTGCTACAAATATTCAATTTAGAGCAACAGACAGTATAAATCATGTGCTTTCCGGAGCCTTATATTTTTATGTAGAACCAAATTACGATTCAATTGTGCCAGCGGTAAAATATGTTGAAAAAGATATCATTCATTTAATGGAAACGATAAAATGGAAAAAATAACCATAAACAAATTTAAATACACAAAAAAGATTAGAATCTGGCTGCTTATTGGCTTAATAATGTTAATTGGGCAAGTTGTTTTAGGAGGAATAACCCGCTTAACAGGATCGGGACTGTCAATAACCAGATGGGACATTATCACAGGCGTTATTCCGCCATTAAATGCTGAAGATTGGGTGAATGTGTTTGAACTCTATAAAGAAACACCCCAATTCCATAAAATTAATATAACATTTACCATGCAGGAATTTAAATTTATTTATTTCTGGGAATATTTTCATCGACTTTGGGTGAGAACCTTGGGATTCATCTTTTTAATTCCTTTTCTGATTTTTTTGGCTAAAAAACAACTGGATTTTTACTTAATTAAACGCTTAGGAATTGTTATTTTGCTAACCATATTAACGGCTTCTGCGGGTTGGATTATGGTGCAAAGCGGATTGGTAAACAGGCCATGGGTAAACGCCTATAAGCTTACCATTCATTTTATTTTTGCAATTTTGGTGGTCTGGGCAATGGTTAAATTGGTCTCGGATGTATATTTATTAGGAAGCGAAAAATTGATTTCTTCAAAAAGGATAGTCTCTTATGTTTTAGGTATTGCCTTTGTTCAAATGATAATTGCAGGTATTATGGCTGGAATGAAAGCGGGATTGTATTATCCTTCTTGGCCTAATATGAATGGGGAATTTGTACCCGGTGTATTGCTGAATTCGGAAAATTGGAAGTGGCATAATATGATTAATTACGAAAGATATTTATTTGCCCCTGCATTAATTCAATTTACACACAGAATGTTGGCTTATATTTTGGCTACAGTTACCATTTACATGTTTTTTAAATTGAGAAATAAAGTTGAAGAATCTTCAAAAAAATGGCTGAACGGTACTTTAATATTGGTTTGGGCTCAAGTGACACTTGGGATTTTGACCGTATTAAATGTTCATGGTAAAATTCCTTTGTTTTTGGGAGTTAGTCACCAATTGGTGGGCTTATTGTATTTTATGGGATTGTTATTTTTATATGATTCGATGAGAAAACAAAAGGCATAAAAAAAAGCTTCAAATGAATGAAGCTTTTAATTTTTTGAGTAAAAAATAAAGATTTCTCTAATTATTCTTTTACTTCTTCTTCAGGTGTTGCAACTACTGTAGTATCAACAGCAACTTCTGCTTCTGGAGCAGCAGCTGGTTCTTCAACAGTTACTTCAACAGCTGGAGCTTCTTCTTTAGGTGTTTCTTTACAAGAAACAGCAAATACACTTACAAATAATGCAATTGCTATAAAAAATTTAACTTGTTTCATTTTTTGATTGATTTTTATTGTTGGTGCAAATTAACAACAAATTTATTAATAATAAAAAAAAATACTATTTATTTTCTTCATTTTTTTTGATTCCCTCAATTTCAGTTATTTTAGTGGCTTTATATAAATTTCCACCGCCTATTCCGCTTATCTTTTTAGCAATATCTTCCTGGCTTATTTTATTTTCATCAAAAGTAAATTGCCCAGTTTTAGCTTCAAAGTTAACTTTCGAATAAGTAACACCTTTAACTTTGGATAATTTTGACTCAATTGTTCTGGCACATCCAATTTCGCAGGTCATTCCCTCAATTTCAACTTCTATACTTTTATAGTTAGCGGCAATTTCTTGCTTTTCAACTCCGGATTTTTCAACTGGTGCTACTTTTTTGGAATCATTACAAGAAAATAACAAAAATGCAATTGTTAAAATGGAAATTATTTTTTTCATAATAGGTTTCTGTTTAAGAATTTAAATAGAGGTGCAAATCTATAAACTAATAATATCAATTCCGAATATTTATTTATTTTTTGGATTTTATTAACAGCATGCGAAATAAAAAACGGCTTAATTTCATAAGCCGTTTTAAAGTGAATTTAAAATATTATCTATTGAAAATCAGTTTCAGAAACGCCTTCGTTTACTTTGGCATTTATTAATTTAAATTCTACAGTTTCTGGTCCTAAATTTCCAGTTTTTGTTCCTGGGAATTTAATTCCGTTAAATTCTTGGTAATTGCTAAAAGTAGCATCCTGACTTTGAGTTTGACCTCCCATTGAAATCATTTGTGATTCTTTCACCTTTAATCCGCTTTCAACATCAAAATAAACCGATGATGAAACAATTTCACCTTTGGTTGAAATCACATAAGCATCTTTGCCGTCAAGAATTTCTATTCCTGTTAGTTTAGAATTTTCGTTGTTTAACAATCCCATTTCTAAAAATGTTCCAAGAGTGTAAGCCATTTCGCTCGACATTTGTGCAGGTAAAGGTTGTTTATTCATAAATACGCCATCTTTAGACATTGTAATTTTTGCAACTACATTACCACCCATACTGGTTTCATTGGCATATTTTGTTGAAGTTCTTTTTTCTGTATTTACAATAGTGCTTCCCATTGCATTTGCTTCATAAGAAACCAAAGTGCTTTTTAACGCTTTTACTTTAGCCGAACCGCCAATGGCATTGAAGAAATTATCTAAAACCGTTAGTTTTGTAACTCCCGCAGGAATTGGTTTTGACATTTCTGGTTTTGAAGTAGCATTTACATCTTTATCAAAATAACTGATAGAATAAGGTAATTTTTCAAGATTTGGCAAAACATCCAAAGCTTTTCCAACAATTACAATTCTGGCATTGTCTTCACTAAAGTATTTTTGAGCCACACGTTGAACATCATCAGCTGTTACTGCATTAATTTTTTGCAAGTAAGTTTCATAAAAATCTTGAGGTAATTTTTTAATGACAATATTTAATGCATAACTGGCCACTGTTGCAGGATTTTCAAGTGCCATAACAAAGTTTCCAATATAGGCTGCTTTTGCATTTTCTAATTCTTCATCAGTAACTTTGGTGTCTCTAAAAGTTTTGATTTCTTTCATAAATTCAACTACAGAACTGTCTGTAACCATATTTCTGACAGAAGCAGCGGATTTAAAGGTTGCTGAAGTTCTTTCATCGTTTCCAATTCTTGAATAAGCACCGTAAGTATATCCTTTATCTTCACGTAAATTCAAAAATAACCGACCTTCACCGCCACCTCCAAAAATTTTATTTGCCAATAAAGCAGCAAAATAATCTGGATTACTCATTTTTAAATCTACTGTATTTATTACCGAAATATCCGATTGAACCGCGTTTGGCATATCAATAAAATCAATTTCGGTTTTAGCAACGTTGGATACCTTAGGAATTTCATAAGCGGGAATAGTTCCTTTTTTCCAGTTGCTGAAAAGCTTTGTTACTTGTTGTTGCACATCTTTAAAAGCAACATCACCAACAATTACCAAGTAGGCATTGTTTGGTTTGAAGTAAGTGGCATAAAAATTTTGAACATCGGCTAAGGTTACATTTTTAGCAGAGGCTTCAGTTTCAAATTGGCCATAAGGATGGTTTTTTCCATAAACTAAGGCGTCTTGTGCTTTTCCAGCAATGGCTTCAACACTATTTTCACCACTTTTAATACCTTCGATAAGTTTGGCTTGCTCTTTTTCAAATTCCTCTTGTGTCAGTAGTGGATTTTGGACAGCATCGGCTGTTAATTCCAATATTCTTGGGAAAAATTTAGATAAGGTATTGAAGTTTGCACTTTGACTTCCAATATTAAGGGAAGCACCTAAAAAATCAATTTCTTCAACAAAAGCATCTTTTGAAATTGTTTTGGTTCCATTTCCCATCATTCCTCCAACAATACTTGTTAATCCGGCTTTTTCTCCTTCAAATATAGGACCGTTATCTATAATTAATGTGGCGGAGACTTTTGGTAATTTATGATTTTCAACCACCATTACTTTTAAACCATTTTTAAGTTCAAAAGTTTGGGGTTTTCCTAAATGTATGATAGGTGCAGGTCCCGCTTTTGGTTGTTGCGTTCTGTCTATTTGTGCATTTACTCCTAAAGAAATAAGAAATAATGCAATTAATGTGGTTATTTTGGTTCTCATATTATTTTTCATCTTTTGAATTATTCAATTTCCTTTTTAAGATAATCCATTTCAACGCGGCTGTTTTTGTTCAAATATTCGTTGGCAACACGTTTAATGTCTTCTCTTGTTATGGAACGGTAAATGTTAATTTCATCATTAATTAAATTTGTATTGCCTTTAAGCATATAATCTTCGGCTAAAGTATTGGCAATATTTTGTACTCCGGAGTTTGAATTCACAAAATTGTTTTCAAATTGATTTTGAAGTTTTTGAAACTCTTTTTCTGAGATTAATTCGGTTTGAAGTTTGGTAATCTCTTCATCCATAATAACACCTAAATCGTCTAAAGTAGTTGCGCCCATTGGTAATGCACCCATGATATAAACTCCATAATCTTCCTGTGAATCGTTAAATGCCAAAACTTGAAGTGCTTTTTTTTCTTCAACCAGTCTTTTATACAATCTGGCGCTTTTCCCGCTTGTTAAAATAGAAGAAACCATATCTAAAGTATAGGAGTCCTTATTTTTATTAGATGGTGTTCTATAAATAAATAATTTAACAGGAATTTGAATATTTGAATCGTATTCACTTACTTTAAGAGGTGTTGTGATTGGTTCTTCAGTAACATGAACTCTTTCAACTTTTGGCCCTGAAGGAATATCACCAAAATAATCCTGAATCATTTTTTTAGTTTTCTCAGTGTCAAAATCGCCCGCAACCACTAAAACAGCATTGTTTGGTGCATAGAATTTTTTATGGAAATCTAAAAACTCCTGTAATTTTGCGGCATCCAAATCTTCCATGCTTCCAATAACTGAATTTTTGTAAGGGTGATTTTTGAATATATAATGGTTAATTCCAGTTCTATACATAATTTTCCCATAAGGCGCATTGTCAATTCTGGCGCGTTTTTCTTCTTTTATTACTTCATTTTGAGTGTCAACACCTACTTGGTTAATTACTGGGTGAAGCATACGCTCAGACTCCAACCACAAACCGAGTCCCAAATTGTTGGAAGGAAATGTTTCGTAATAAAAAGTCCGATCTTGCGTGGTATTTGCATTGTTGTTTCCGCCATTTGCAGCTACAATTTTGAAAAACTCGCCTTTAGGGATGTTTTCGGTTCCTTCAAACAATAAATGTTCAAAAAAGTGAGCAAATCCTGTTCGTCCTTTCACTTCATCTTTTGCACCCACATGGTACATTAATGAAGTGCTAATGATAGGTGCAGAATTGTCTTTGTGTAAAATAACGTGCAGGCCGTTACTTAAATCATACTCTTCAAATGCTACTTTTTGTGCAAAAGTGCTTACGCTTATAAAGAGGATTAAAAAACTTAGAAAATAAAATTTTTTCATAGGTGTTAAAAGGTTTTAATTAAATTAATTGTAGCGTATAAGACGCATAAATAATAACATGTTACAATTTTGCAGTGAAAATAATAAAAGAAAAATATTGACTGTCATAGCAAAAACGAAATCAAATATAAAATTATTTTTTAAGTAAAGTCTAAAAAGACTGTTAAAAAATTAAAAGAAATCTTAATAATTGTATTTTTAAGAAGCTTAATAACAGCATTTTATTTGTTGTAAATTTGTTTTGCAGAAATAAGAAAAAAGACATATATTTGCACCCGCCTAAGTTGAAAAGGCAAAGAATTTAATTAATAAAGCGAATAAAAACAAAGCTTATGTACGCAATTGTAGAGATAGCAGGGCAGCAGTTTAAAGTAGCAAAAGACCAAAAAGTTTACGTACACCGTTTACATGAAGATGAAGGAACAAGTGTTTCTTTTGATAAAGTTCTTCTTGTAGGTGATAATGGTACTGTAACAATTGGCGCCCCAGCTATAGAAGGAGCCGAAGTAACGGCCAAAATTTTAGGTCACCTTCAAGGTGATAAAGTAATCGTTTTCAAAAAGAAACGCAGAAAAGGTTTCAGAAAAAAGAATGGCCATCGTCAAGCTTTAACTGAAATTCAAATAGAAGGTATTTTAGCCAGTGGTGCTAAGAAAAAAGAGGTTGCTAAAAAAGAAGCCCCTAAAGCTAAAGTAGCAGCACCAAAAGAAACTGCTGCTGTTGATTTAGAATCAATGACTGTTGCCGAATTAAAAGCTT
>JBAZGP010000154.1:0-7784 GCA_041652835.1 Lutibacter sp.
TATTGAAGGTAATTTAATTGATACTGACGGTGATGGTGTTGCTGATTATCTTGATAAAGAACCTAACACTCCTGCTGGAGCTGTTGTTGATACTCATGGGGTTAGTGTTGATAAAAATAATAATGGTATGGCTGATTCTTCAGAGTCTTATTTAGACAATACTTATGTTAGAAAAGATGAGAATGTAGCACAAGGTGATTTACTTGCTAAATTGTTAAATGATGGTTATATAAGTGTATTCTTTGACTTTGATAGTTCTAAAGTTAAAACAGCTTCATCTAAAAACGCTATCAATTTTATTGCAACTTATTTAAAAGATAATTCATCTCAAAATATAGAGTTGTTAGGATATGCTGATGAGGTTGGTACAACTGCATATAACAATAAACTTTCTGAAAAAAGAGCTGAAGCTGTAAAATCAGCTTTAGTTAAAACAGGAGTTGATGCTGGTCGTATTACAATTAAAGGTCAAGGTGAAGTTACAGATAATGTGGATTATTTGGCACGCAGAGTTATTGTAAAACTTAAATAATAAAAGAAAATTTACCAAATGAGGTAATTGTAAAAGAGACTATCTAAAAAGATAGTCTCTTTTTTTTAATAATTTAATTGTCTTAAATAGTCCAGCTTGGCCTTCCAAACTTCAAGTTTTTCTTTATAAACATTAATTTGATTCCACACATTTTTAACCAAAGGATTGTCCTCAGAAACATTGGATATAAAACCTATATTATTTTCCAATTGTTGTATTTCTTTTGAAGTTTCCTCTATTTTTCGTCTCACAAAAAGTTGTTCAGAATCTAATTTTCTGTCGTTTCTTTGTTCTACATAGCTATTCACTAAGTTTTCAAACTTAATCATTTCAATAGCTTGCTTATTAATTTCATTTTCTTCAATAATTTTATCCAACAATTTATTAAACTTAACTTCAATATGCTTCATTTCATGAGGCACTCTACCCAATTCACGCCATTTCTTTACATATTCTTTAAGCGTTTCCAAGGTAATTGCGGTTTTATTGTCAATAACTTCCTTTATCTCCAACAAGAGATCTTTCTTTTTGCTGAATACATCCAGTTCCAATTTAGAACCAGCATCCTGCTGTTGGTGAAGTCTATCAAAATAATGATTGCAGGCATTTTTAAATTCTTTCCATAATTTATCGGAATATTTTTGAGGCACGTGACCTACTTTCTTCCATTCTGACTGTATTTTTTTCATTATTTCAGTTGCCGTATCCCAGTCCTCACTCTCTTTTATGGCAGTTGCCTGCGCTATAAGCTCATTCTTTTTATTTAAATTTTCAAGATGTTCACGCTTAACAAGCTTAAAGTAATTGTTTTTATCTACATTAAATTTTCGGGTTGCCTCTTTATATTTTTCCCAAATAAAATCACTTTTTTCTCTGGGTACCTGTTTAATTTCCGAAAACTTATTTCGCAAAACTTCCAACTCTTTAATGCTTTTTTGCCAATCAATTCGGTTTAAATTTTTTGAAGTATCAATGGCTTCTATTTCGGAAATGATTGTTAATTTTTTTTCAACATTACCTTCAAATTTAGATTTTAGGTCTTTGAAAAAATCATGACGTTTGTCGTGTACTTTTCTAGTTGCTTCACTAAATCTGTCCCAAATTTCATCCCTTTGCTCGGTTGCAATTGGACCTACATCTTCTTTCCACAGTTTATGTAAAACTTGAAGCTCTTTAAAAGCGGCATTAATATCATCCGACTCTGCCAATTCTTCAGCTCTTACAACAAGTTTTAATTTTTCATCTAAATTGTGTTTGAAATCAAGGTCACGTAAATCGTTGCTTAAATGCAATAAATCATAAAAACGCTCCACATGATGTTGATAGGTTCTCCAAGTATCGTTGTATTTGGCTCTTGGAATAAGTCCGGTCTTTACCCATCTGTTTTGAATATCTTTAAACATTTTATACATGGTAGCGCCTTCAGCGTTATCAATTAAGTGCTTAAGCTCTTCTATTAAACCAAGTTTTACCAATAAATTATCGTTTAACTGCTTTTCTTGACTGGCATAAAACTCATTTCTTTTAATCTTAAAATCGTAAAGAATATTATTATATGTCGATTTTATTGGGTTACTATATTGAAAATCAACAATATTACCTCCAAGCTCTATAAATTTTTCTTTTTCAACTTTTAATATTTCACCGTATTTAATATGAAAAGCCTGTTTAATAGCATTCACATTATTTGTGATACTTTGAACCTGATTTTCTTTAACAAGTTTACCCAATTCGGCTACCAAATCTTCTAAACTGAAGTCGGCATAATTGGGCATTTCAATATTTTTATATTCAATATTTTCTGAACTTTCAGCAATTTTGTTGTCAATTTCATCAACGGCCTCAACGGTTGAAGAAGCTTTTTTCTGCTTTACTCCTTTTTGATTACTTTCAGCAATTTCATTTTCCAGCTCACCAACAACTTCTATGGCAGAATCAGGTTTTTTTTCCTTTACTTTTTTTTGAGAAACTTCCTGTACTTCAGAAACCTGCGGCGTTGCATTGCTTTCAGCAATTTCATTTTCCAATTCACCATCAACTTCAAGCGCTGATGCGGATTGTTCTTGCTTTACTTCTTTCGGTGTAATTTCCTGAATTTCAGAAGTTTGCGACATAGAATTACCTTCTTCGATGGGTAATTTGTTTTCTTCGTTTAACATATAAAAATGTTTAAGGTTCGTTTAATTATAGTCATTAATAATCTTAAAAATAGCCCTTTGACATAAAACTACTTCTTTAAGAGATGAGCGTTTTCAACAAAAGTTGCGTAAATTTAGCAAATTCTTTTTAAGAATTCCATATTTCCCAAGACTTTTCCGCTTGTAATTCAAGCATTTCCAATCCGTTTTTAATACTTGCTCCATGTTTTTTGCCTTTCTGTAAAAATTCAGTTTCAGCTGGGTTATAAATTAAATCGTAAAGCAAGTGCTGATCAGATAAATATTGGTAAGGAATTGCGGGTGCATTATCGATATTTGGATGAGTTCCAACAGGAGTACAATTCACGATTATTGAATAATCATCCATAATTTCTGCGTTGAGCATAGCGTAAGTATAACCATTTTCAATTTCGTTTCTTGAAACAAATTTATAGGCGATATTTAATTTATTCAGTGAAAATGCAATTGCCTTTGAGGCGCCTCCAGTTCCAAGAATCAGCGCTTTTTTGTGGTGACTTTTTAACAATGGTTCAATTGATTTTTGAAAACCATAGGCATCGGTATTATACCCAATCAGCTTATCATCATCTGTTACTTTAATGGTGTTTACAGCCCCAATTTTTTGCGCCTCGCTATCCACTTTATCTAAATATTTTATAATGGCTTCTTTATACGGAATGGTAACATTTAGCCCTCTAAAATCTTCTTTTTTTTGATACAAAATAAAGGGAAATTCTTCAATTTCAGGAATATCAAAATTATAATATTGACAATTGTTTAGTCCCATTTTTTTAAATTTTTCCAGAAAGTATTTTCGGGAAAAAGAGTAGGAAATATCTTTTCCTATGATGCCAAATTTAAAACGATTATTCATTATTGGTATATTCTTTACGTTCAGATCCATATTTATCAATTAACAACACCAGCAAAATACCAGCAAAAATAAAGAAAATAGCTATCCAGGTTTCCAGTTGCAAAAAATCCGGAAAATACCTTTTATAATTTTCTATTACTTTATCGCCGTTGCTATCCACTAAAATTTTCTCATTTAAAATTTTATAAACAACTTTTTTCCATGGCCAAACAATCCCTAAAGAGCCCGTTATAAAACCAATAATTACAGCGGTAACAATTTGATGCCAACGTTTTAACACAAAACCTAAAATATGAGAAGTGATCACCAACCCAAAAGCAGAACCACCTGTAAAAACCGCAATAATTTTAAGATAACGGATGCGTTCGGCGCTGTTCAAAAAACTAAAATCACCAGTAAAAACATCAATAAAGGTTTTGTACAACATGGTAACAGAATCTACCAAAAGCAATACATAATTGCCCATTAAAATTAGAATAAAAGATCCTGAAAGTCCAGGCAATGTCATACCGGTAACTCCAATTATTCCGCAAAAAAATACAAACCACAGATTGTCATTTTCTTTGGCTGGATTCATAAAACTGATGGCAACACCAATCAAAATACCTATAACCATAGAAATTATATTGCTTCTTCTCCAATCATTAAAATCTTTAGAAATATAGTAAATTGAACCAATGATCATTCCAAAAAAAGAACTCCAAACGTACAGTTCATAATGCCTTAACAGATAATCCAGGATTAATGAAACACTGAAATAGCTAAAAATGCTTCCGCCCATAACAAGCAACAAAAAAGTACCGTTTACGTAGTAATAAAAACTTCTGAACCTCCTGTTATAAAGCAATAAAAACGCTTTATAATTTATTTTTCGAAGCGAATAAATTAATTCCTCATAAAAGCCAAAAACAAAAGAAACCATACCGCCTGAGACTCCGGGCACTTTATTTGCGACACCCATTGAAAGTCCTTTCATAAAAAGGAAAAACTTATCCAACAAACTACGATTTCTTGCCATAAATTACACTTTATTTGAAGTATTTGCCAATTTTTCCAACAATATAATCACCAAAAAGCCGGTTATTAACAAAATGACAGCCATCATTAATTGCGCATCTCCTTCATAGGAAAAAGGGGAAACACTTTGTTCATTAAAAGGAACTTTTATGCCGTGAGAATTTACGCGCCAAGTAAGCGTTTCTTTCCAAGGCCAAATTTTATTTAAGGACCCTAAAATAAAACCTGTTAAAACAGCGAGAGTATAATTTTTATGATGGTCAAACAACCATCTCAATACTTTAGAAAAGGATAATATCCCAACCACAGCACCAAAAGCCACCACTCCAAGTAATTGAATATTTCTATTGTGAATGGCATCCAAAACCGGTTTATATGCGCCTAACAACACCAAAATAAAAGAGCCGGAAATACCGGGCAAAATCATAGCGCAAATTGCCAAAGCTCCTGCAAAAAAATAAAATATAAGTGAAGAACTTTCAGAAACAGCAGGTTGTAAAGTGGTTATAAAATAAGCAATAAAGGCACCAACAATCAATAAAATAATTGTTGTGGCATTCCATTTTGTAAGTTGTTTTCCAACAAACAAAATACTTGCCAAGACCAAACCAAAAAAGAAAGACCAAACCAAAATTGGCTTGTTTTCCAATAACCAGGAAATGAGTTTTGCCAATGAAATGATGCTTATAAAAATACCGGTCAATAAAGCCACAAAAAAATTGCCGTTAATGGCTTTCCATGCTGCCTTAATTCCTTGGTTTTTCAACAATTTTAAATTGGTTATGTTTATTGAACTTATTGAAGCCAGCAGCTCCTCATAAATACCCGAGATAAAAGCGATGGTTCCTCCGGAAACACCAGGAACCACATCAGCGGCACCCATTGCAATTCCTTTAAGTGAAATGATTAAGTAATGTCTAAATTTTCTTTGTTGCATTTGTCGCTAAAAGTTATTAGGCAAATGTAACATTTAATAATGAAATTTATTTAAATTGTGCTATTATATCCTTCACTTTTTGAAGTTTATAAACTTCGGGAAACAGCTCTTTAATAATGGAATGATATTCAAAATCTATAGACAAAGCAGCTTTTAAATGTTCGGTTCCTTTTGGGTAATTTTTAAATTTAAAATACAAACTGGCAAGCCTGTATTCTACTTCCGCGAAATCGTTAAAAAACAATTTGGCTTTCAATAAATTCGTCAATGCATCTTCAAATTCACCTAAAAAGCAAAGCACGTCGCTTAATCCAACCCAAATTACAAGATCTGAATCCTTCAATAAAATACACTGTTGAAAAGCAATTGTCGCTTCTTCAAAGTAGTTGAGTTTTAAATTAATTTCAGCATATTTTCTCCAATATATTACATTTTGATCATCAATTTCAAGCGCTTTATTTACATAAAATAATGCCTTATTGTATTTTTTTTCTTTAATATACAAATTGGCAATAGCAATCCAGCCTTTATCCAAAAGCGGATCTTCCTGAACTGCTTTTTTATAGTACTTTTGAGCCAGTGTTACTTTTTCTAATTTTTCATAACATTCCCCTATTCTAAAAAAAACAAATGAAGTTGGATCATCTAATTTTAAGGTTGTTTTATAATTCTCAATTGCTTCATCAAACCGATCCAATTGTTCCAGCGTTTTTGCTTTTTCAAGATAAGCGCCAACAAAATATTCATCAATCAATACCGCATAATCAAATGCACGCAATGCCTCATCATAGTTTTCAACTATAAAATATTGGCGTCCCAACTGATGCCATGCAATTTCATTATAAGGATCTTTATTGATATAGTTGTTCAGGTATTCAGTTGCTTCCACATGCTTATTTTGCATGTCGAAGCAGTAAATTACGTTATAAAGGGAGGAATAATCTTCAGAATCAGCTTCTAAACATTTTGAAAAATTCAACAGTGCTTCATCAAAATCGTCCAAATATAAATATTCCATGCCAAGCAAGGAAAAAATATCGGCTTCATCATCAGTATAAGCCAAGGCAACTTTCAATAAATTTATAGCCTTGAAATGATTGTCCTTTTTTGAAAAAATACTTGCCTGCTGCACATAAATTTCATCATTATCAGGTTCCAAAGCCTGTAATTCTTTCAATAAGGCTGTAGCTTTCTCGAATTCTTCATCAAAAATTAACAATTCGGCCTGCAATAACTTCAACATTATGGCATTGGGATGTTGTTTTAATCCCAAATTGATCGCTTTTTTTGCCAAAGAATTTTTGCCCGAATCCAAATAATAATGCACTATTTCTTCAAACTCAATCGAGTCAAAAAAATAAACGCTATTGGTTTTTAGCATTGATTCAAATTTTGATAGCGGAAGATTATTATCTCTTGGAATTAAAGCCATAATAAAAGTTACCTTTTTAGTACTGCAATAAAATTACAGCAACAAACGTAATGTATTAAAAACAACTTCTAAATGTTTTTAACAAATTAATTAACAAAATGCTTTATATTTGTATTCCAAACAATGTTTGGTAAAGTCATGAGTAAAAAAATACTGCTTAGCTCAAAAGAAATTCATATTATTTTACACAGATTAGCTTGTCAACTAATTGAAAATCATACTAATTTTGAAAATACGGTACTCATTGGAATTCAGCCAAGAGGAACTTATTTGGCCGAGCGTTTGGTTTTTATTTTAGAGCATGATTATCACATTCCAAACGTAAAATCAGGCTTATTGGACATTACTTTTTATCGCGACGATTTTAGACGCCGTGAAACCCCTTTACAAGCCAATAAAACCAGTATTAATTTTATTGTTGAAAATAAAAAAGTGGTATTTATTGACGATGTGCTTTTTACAGGAAGAAGTATTCGCGCTGCATTAACTGCCATTCAGTCATTTGGAAGACCTACAGAAATTGAACTTTTAGTATTAATTGACAGAAGGTTTAGCCGACATTTGCCTATTCAGCCAAATTATAGAGGAAGACAGGTAGATGTATTTAACGAAGAAAAAGTAGCTGTTCACTGGGAAGAAAAAGACGGTAAAGATGCCGTTTACATTGTTAATAATTAAGTAATTATGAGTCAGTTAAGCGTAAAACACCTTTTAGGAATAAAACATATAAACAAGGCTGATATCGATTTGATTTTTAAAACAGCCGATCATTTTAAAGAAGTCATTAACAGGCCAATTAAAAAAGTGCCGTCGCTTCGTGATAAGATCGGAAG
>JBAZGP010000155.1:0-7727 GCA_041652835.1 Lutibacter sp.
GAAATTTTGAAATAAATTTGCAAATTTCAAATTATGACGTATCTTTGCGGTTGAAAACAATAAGACAACAACGAAACGATGTTAATAGAATTCAGCATAGAGAACTTTCTTTCTTTTAAAGACCTGACAACACTTTCAATGGTGGCTGCAAAGTCTTTTAAAGAACATAAAGACAGCCACATAATCGAGACAGACAGCAACTTAAACTTGCTTAAATCAGCCATCATTTATGGCAACAATGCAAGTGGAAAAAGCAATTTGCTTGAAGCAATGGGCTTTATGAAGCAAACTGTTTTAAACTCTTTCAGAGATGCTTTAATGGACAATAGTGAAAGGAAGTTTCCATTGAAGAAATTTGCTTTAAATACTCAAACTGAAAAAGATACAAGCTATTTTGAAATTTTATTTATTCATAAAGGAACAAAGTATCGTTATGGTTTTGAAATAGACTATGACAAAATTGTAGCTGAATGGTTATTTCACACAACAACAAAAGAAGTATATCTATTCAAAAGAGATCTTCAAAAAATCGAAATTAACAAATCGGCATTCAAAGAAGGGTTGGGTAAAGAAGAAGATGTTAAAGAAAATGTTCTCTTTCTTTCACTACTTGCAACACTTGGAAAAGAGACATCGACAAGTATAGTTGATTGGTTTAAAAAATTCAATTTTATCAACGGAATTCATGACCGAGGACATAAACGCTACACAATTGATAAACTGAAGTCTGATAAACAATTTTTTAATTGGGTTTTACATTTTGTAAAGTATTTAGAGATTGCAAATCTATCAACTACAGAAGAAGATGTTAATGAAATTGATTTAGAAAATTTAAGAGAAAAAGAGAAAGACGAAGAAATTATAAACCTATTAACAAGTATTCAAAAAATACAATCAAAACAACCTAAGAGAGACCAGCTTATAACTTTTCACAGAAAGTATGATGAAAACAACGTGTTAGTTGACACGGTTCCATTCAACTTTGATACTCAAGAATCAGAAGGTACAAAAAAGCTACTTTATTTGCTTGGTCCATGGTATGATACTTTACAGAACGGTAAGGTTCTAATAATAGATGAACTTGATTCTAGATTACATAGTCATCTTACATTAAGATTAATTGACTTCTTCCATCGCTTTAATAAAAGTAATGCTCAACTTATTTGCGCAGTTCATGACATTTCATTGCTTAACAAGGATATTTTTAGACGAGACCAAATTTGGTTTGTTGAAAAAAATCAATTTGGAGCATCTGAACTTGTCTCATTAGGAAACTTTAAAACAGACAAGGTTAGAAATAAATCAGCTTTTGATAAAAATTATTTAGAAGGTAAATATGGTGCTATACCTTACTTTGATATTGATGAGAAATTAAATGAACTTTTATATGGGAAAAGGGAAGCAGAATAAGTTTAAGGAAAGGAATGCTGCTTCCTATAAAAGAGAAGTCAAAAGCATTGACATAAAGCAAGGTCGAAAAGAACCATTGATTGTATTAAGCTTTAAGGATTTTGATAGAAATCAAGGTCAGAGTTTTGAAGTATGGGAACATGAACAATTATTAGCTTTGGCTGTAAGCAAATTAAGAGAAGTTTGTCAATTAACTGTAGGACAAGCAACTGCACAACAAGTTATAAAGCCATATACCAAAGTTGGATTTCCACCTGAATCAGGATTTGTTCACCCTAAGCACATTTTGCCCGACACAACATGGTGTTCAATGCATATTCAAGGAAAGGAATGTGTAATCGGTTATTTTGAAGACAATATTTTTCAAATTGTTTTCCTAGACAAAGACCATGAATTTTGGAAAACAAAGAAGAAAAATACTTAACCGAAGAAGAACGAACGTCCAACAGCACCTACCCAAAAGGCGAGATTTCCTGTTCCAAAGATAGTCTCGTAGTTAAAGAAAATTTTGTGCACATAATTAAGTTTTGCAGTAAAAATTCGGCCCTTCGGGTAGCAGCAGAAAATTGGTGTGAATCAACAGGGAATTGCTTCGTAATTTTGTGTTATGCCATACACAAACCGATGGGAACAAGGGTAATAAATGTGTAATAATATAAGTATGTACTATGGATTATAGGGATAAAGTTTTTTTAGCTGTGGCAGAAAGTCTTAGTTTTTCAAAAGCCGCTAATGAATTGTTTATTAGTCAACCTGCCGTTACTAAACACATAAAGGAATTGGAAAGCAAACTTAACAGTGCACTTTTTGAAAGAAAAGGCAATAAAGTTTATTTGACAAAAGCTGGAAAAATGACTTATGATTATTTAAAAAAAATTAAGCAACAATACGAAGAACTTGAATTTGAGCTGGGAAGGATGAATGATACTTTTAAGGGCACGCTTCGTATAGGAGCAAGTTCAACCATATCTCAATATATTATACCAAAAGTAATTGCATTATTTCATAAACGCTATCCTAAAATTGAATTGTTTCTTTTTAATGGCAATTCATTTGAAATGGAGCAAAAATTGCTGGAAAATGAAATTGAAATAGCCTTGGTAGAAAATGATTCTTCCCAATCAAACATAAAATATATCGATTTTATAGATGATGAAATTGTTGTAGTTACGGGAAGCCAAAGTATTTATGCGAAATTAAAATCCATTTCCTTAATTGATTTTCAGCAAATACCAATTGTTCTTCGGGAGAAAGGCTCGGGGACACTTGATGTTATTCAGAAGCATCTTCTAAAAAACAACATCAAGTTTGAAAATCTCAATATCCTAATTCATTTGGGCAGTACAGAAGCAATAAAGAATTTTCTATGTGATTTTGACGGTATTGCTCTTGTGTCAGAAAAATCAATCGAAAAGGAGTTGTTATTAAAACAGATTACAAAAATCAATATAAAAGGGATTCAATTCAATCGTACATTTAGAATTGCCTATCGCCAAGGACCTGAGTCCTTATCTTCAAAATTATTTACTGAACTCCTCTTTAAGTATAACTATTAGTTATTCTAAATAAGAATTTAGTATTTGTATTGGTTATAATTCAGTATTATTTTTGTCTGGAATTTTAACAGATAAGAAAATGAATATGAATTTAAATCAAAAGCAAGTAAGCATCATTTATGGTTTAGTAATCTTTTTATGCTTTTTGCCTTTTATTTCACCCGCTGTAGCATTGATAATGGGGTTATTAGTATCAATACTTGGGCTGAAAAATAAAAAAATCACAAAACACACCTCATTTTCTTTGCAAGCTTCAATTGTTTTAATGGGCTTCGGCATGAACCTTACCCAAGTAGTGAGCGCCTCAAAAACTGGATTTATGGATACCGCAATTTCCGTGATATTAGTTATGGGTGTTGGATTTTTATTGACAAAACTTCTACACGTAGATTCTAAAATAGGAACACTCATTTCAGCCGGGACTGCTATATGCGGTGGTAGTGCTATAGCCGCTGTAGCTTCAGTATTAAACCCAAAGAACTCTCAAATCTCATTTTCATTGGTGGTCGTTTTTATCTTAAATGCAATTGCCCTTGTAATTTTTCCAATAATAGGACATCACTTTAATCTTAGTCAGGAAACATTTGGTACATGGGCTGCTATCGCTATTCATGATACAAGTTCTGTTGTTGGAGCAGGGGCAACATACGGACCCAAAGCACTTGAAGTAGCAACAACAATAAAGTTAATCCGTGCATTATGGATTATTCCTTTATCAATAGTAATTGCATTGGCCCAAAAAGATAAATCGAATGGAAAGATTAAAATTCCGTGGTTTATTGGACTTTTTGTAATAAGTATTGTTATTGCCTATTTTTTTCCCGCTGGGCAAAATATGTTTGGACACCTTAGCTGGCTGGGTAAAAAAGGAATGGTGATTGCTCTTTTCCTTATTGGTGCTAATATTTCATTAGAAGAAGCGAAAAATGCAGGTTTTAGAAGTTTTGTTTTAGGAGTTCTGCTTTGGTTGTTTATCGGGATTAGCTCTTTTATTGCACTTACCTATTAACGCCAATTTAAACTTATGATGTTGCATAAAAACACCTTCCTGAAGAATTAGTGATTGTTATTCTACGGTGTACGGTTGCTTCTTTTATTTTGAAATATTTTAAAATAAATGGTATTTTTTTCCTCTAAAAAAGTGCATTTTACATTTAATGAGCGTGAAAAGTGTATAAATCACAGAAAATATTTAAAATGATATAAGCGATTATTCCAATTCTAAAAGCTATTTTTGTTGATTCTTGTAAAGAGATTTTAATAAAATTTTAGGAATATAAAATGAAAATAAAACACCTTGTATATACCCTATTAATCGTTGGCCTTGTGGGTTTTATCGCCTATCGAATTTCATCAAATAGCGCAAAAAATGTTGGTGCTAAAGGTAAAGTAAACGACAAATCCATGACCGTAACCGGAATTGTTGTTGTGCCACAAAGTTTCGACAATAATTTATCCCTTTCGGGTTCAATAGAAGCCAATGAACAAGTGGAAATTCGCAGTGAAGTTTCAGGTATCGTTGAAGGTATTTATTTTAAAGAAGGAAGCAATGTCGCTAAAGGACAACTTCTTTTTAAAGTAAATGATGTGGAGTTGAGGGCGCAATTAGCACAAATTTTAACCAAAGAAAATTTAGCTTCAGAAAATGAAAGAAGGGCAAAATTGTTATTGCAAAAAGAAGCAATCAGTCAGGAAGAATACGATTTTGCACGAGCAGAGTGTAAAACGGCACAAGCACAAAGCCAGTTAATTAAAGCGCAAATTGCAAAAACATCGGTTAAAGCGCCTTTTTCAGGAAAAATAGGATTGCGTTCCATTTCACCGGGAACCTACATTACGCCAACTGTTTTAGTGGCTAAATTGGTAAATATCAGCAAAATAAAAATTACTTTTTCTGTCCCTGAGAAATATGCGCATCTTGTCAGCATGAATTCAACACTAAGTTTTAAAGTTGCCGGCTCAGCAGAAAAATATACCGCAAAAATTTATGCCATTGAACCTGAAGTTGAAATTGCCACAAGAACATTAAAAATTCGTGCAATTGCGGATAACACAGGCGGGAAATTATTACCTGGTACTTTTGCCAATGTTGAATTGCCTTTGGACATTATTGAAAATGCCATTATAATACCAACCGAAGCTATTATTCCTATTCAAAGCGGAAAAAAAGTTTTTGTTACAGAAAATGGGATCGCAAAAGAAGTAAAAGTAGAAACAGCGACACGAACTGAGACTTCTGTTTTAGTGCTTTCCGGTTTAAAAGCCGGAGATACTGTTTTAACAAGTGGCATTATGAGTTTAAAAGATAAAACTCCCGTAAAAGTAATTATTAAATAAGTTGAGATTACAGAATTAAATTGGTATTTCAAAAATCAAAAATCAAAAATGAGTTTATCAACTTTTAGTATAAAAAGACCTGTATTTACCATAGTAATCAATTTAGCGATTATATTATTTGGTGTTATTGGTTATAATTTTCTTGGCGTTAGGGAATTTCCTTCCATTGAGCCTGCACAGGTTTCTGTTAGAACGAACTATGCAGGCGCCAATTCAGATATTATTGAATCCCAAATTACCGAGCCGCTTGAAAAAGCGATTAATGCAATTGACGGCATTAGAAACATCACTTCATCAAGTGCTCAAGGAAGCAGCAATATTACCGTTGAATTCAATTTAAATAAAAATTTGGAAGATGCGGCAAATGATGTTCGTGATAAAGTTTCACAAGCCGCCAGAAATTTACCAAAAGATATTGATGCCCCACCAGTAGTTACAAAGGCTGATGCCAGTGGAGAAACAATCATATCAATGACGGTTCAAAGTGATTCCAGAAATGCATTGGAATTGAGTGATTTTGCTGAAAATGTAATCGCCCAAAGAATGGAAATGATTCCCGGTGTGAGCGGCGTTCAAATTTGGGGTCAAAAAAGATATGCTATGCGCTTGTGGATTGACCCTGTGAAATTGGCATCTTACGGCTGCACGGTTTCAGAAATTAGAGATGCACTCAACAAGCAAAATATAGAATTACCTTCTGGAAAATTAACGGGAGATAATACAGAACTTACCGTAAAAACGGTTGGAAATCTTTCAACTCCCGAAGAATTTAACAATATCATAATTCGTTCCGACGGCGAAAAAACAGTTCGTTTCAGTGATGTTGGTTCTGCAAATCTTGGCCCTGAGAATATAGAAACCAAATTGAGCAATTCAGGATTACCTATGGTTGGAGTTGCCATTGCACCGCTTCCTGGTGCCAATTATTTGGATATTTCCAAGGCATTTTACAAAGAATATGAATTATTAAAAAAGGATTTACCAAAAGACATTAAACTCAATGTTGCCATTGACAGTACTGTTTTCGTTAAAAAATCAGTGTTGGAAGTTGCTGAAACCCTTGGAATTTCGTTATTGTTGGTCATATTAATCATCTACTTATTTTTTAGGGATTGGAGAATTGCATTTCGACCGTTAATTGACATTCCCGTTTCCCTGATTGCTACGTTCTTTATTATGTGGCTTCTTGGATATTCAATCAACGTATTAACTTTGTTGGCCGTTGTTTTGGCTACCGGTTTGGTGGTGGATGATGGAATTGTAGTAACCGAAAATATCTTCAAAAAAGTTGAGCAGGGAATGTCGCCAATTGAAGCGGCAATCAAAGGTACAAATGAAATCTTTTTTGCCGTGATTTCCATTTCTGTTACTTTGGCGGCTGTATTTTTACCGGTAATTTTCCTTGAAGGATTTGTAGGGCGGCTGTTTAGGGAATTTGGCGTAGTTCTTGGCGCTGCCGTGCTAATTTCAGCATTTGTTTCGCTTACTTTAACACCAATGCTAAATGCCTATTTGATGAGAAGCGGCAAACAGAAAAAATCAAAATTTTACAATTTTACCGAACCATATTTTCAAAAATTAAACAGTAATTATGCTGGCGCTTTGCGTGATTTTATGAAAAAAAAATGGTTGAGTTTTCCAATCCTTATCGCCTGTTTTGTATTGATTTATTTCTTTTTTAATATCATTCAAAAAGAAACAGCACCTACTGATGACCGAAGTGCCTTAACGTTGAGTGTTACAACTCCTGAAGGCTCATCGTATGAATACACGGACAGGTTGATGCAGGAAATAGCCCAAATGATTGATGATTCCATTCCTGAGAAAAAAGTGAGTTTGGTAATTACTTCACCGGGGTTTGGCTCTTCCTCAGTAAATAGCGGTTTCATTCGTATGTCCTTAGTTCAGCCCAATGAAAGAAAAAAATCTCAAAAAGAAATTGCTGAAGATTTAACAAAGTGGACTAAAAAATATACTGAAGCAAAAACCTCTGTATCCGAGCAGCCAACAATTGCGGTGAACAGGCGTGGTGGTTTGCCAATTCAATATATTATTCAAGCGCCTAACTTTGAAAAATTGCAGGAAAAAATTCCGCTTTTTATGGAAGAAGCGGCAAAAAATGAAACTTTTTCAGTTACAGATGTGAATTTAAAATTCAATAAACCTGAAATTAATGTTACCATCAATAGAGAAAAGGCTGAAAGTTTGGGTGTTTCCGTGATTAGTATAGCGCAAACTTTACAATTATCGCTGAGCGGACAACGTTTTGGGTATTTTATGAAAAATGGAAAACAATATCAAATCATAGGACAATTTGACCAAAAAGACCGTTCAAAACCACTCGATTTAACGTCCATGTATGTAAAAAATAACAAAGGAGAATTAATTCAATTGGATAATGTGGTTACCATTGAAGAACAAAGT
>JBAZGP010000156.1:0-7626 GCA_041652835.1 Lutibacter sp.
AATTTGGGGCATTATCCAGAAGTTTCTAAAACATTTTATGATTTCAGAAAAACCATTAGTTTAAATGAAGAAAATTTGGTTTCATTTTATCCCTATCAAAACTATGTGGTTAGTTATTTGTACAACATAAGTTTTAGGCTTAAAGAAAAGGACAGCACTAAAAATGACATCACGGTAAATATTTTAAATGCGATTAACGAACATATAAAAGCTCCGGCATTCAAAAATTTATTGTTGAAGAGAATTGTAGTCGGTGATTTTTTAAAAAGCGAATCTACTTGTCGCATTAATGAAGAAGCCTTGAGTATTTTTTTAGCAAATTGCACCAATAAAGACTATTTGGAAAAAGTAAATAATTTGGTAAAAGACTGTAACTATATTTCACAGGAAGAGCCGTTGCATAATTTTGAAATTATCTCTTACAATGATATCCCAATAACAATAAATGAAATCATAAAAAATAAAAATGCCGTAATTTACTTTTGGTCATTGGATTATATGTCTTCTGAATATTTGGCGAAGCGTATAAAATTCCTCGAAGAAAAGTATCCTAATTTGCTGTTTGTTGGAATAAATATGCAAGATACTGTTCAAGATTTAAAGGAAGAATCCAATTTAAAATTACTCAATATCGATAACCAATACAAGCTTTCAAAAGACAGTTATGCGCATAACTATTTAAACAGCAAATTGCCACGTACCATTTTGGTTGATGAGGCAGGAATTGTAAAAAATGGATTTACCAATTTAGATTCCCGAAATTTGGATTCAGAATTAAATAAATTAAAATAAATTAGTATAATGTTATTTATATACTATTAAAGCGTACTTTTGCACCCGATTTAACCGGTTTATAGATGGGCGTCTGTAGATCACAATATTTACAGAAATGACGACATTTAAAGAACTAGGGCTTAACAGCCAAATTTTACAAGCTTTGACTGATTTAGGGTATGAAACCCCAACTGAAATTCAGTTAAAAGCAATTCCTCAAGTATTATCTTCAAAACAAGATTTAAAAGCGTTTGCACAAACAGGTACAGGAAAAACCGCAGCTTTCAGTTTGCCGATTTTAGAGCAAATTGATGCTAAAAATGGTGATACCCAAGTAATTATTTTATCTCCAACACGTGAATTGGCCATGCAAATTGCCAGCAACATCACCGATTTCTCAAAACATTTGAAAGGGGTGAAAACACTTGCCGTTTACGGTGGTGCCAGCATTGAAGATCAAATTAGAAAACTAAATAAAGGGGTTCAAATTATTGTTGGAACTCCGGGCAGAACTGTTGATTTAATCAATAGGAGACAATTAAAACTTGGAAATCTTAAATGGCTGATTTTGGATGAAGCCGATGAGATGTTGAATATGGGCTTTAAAGATGAATTGGATAAAATTCTTGAAGTTACGCCAAAAGACAAACAAACATTATTGTTTTCTGCAACGTTTCCAAAGGAAGTTGAAAGTATTGCAAAAGCTTATTTAAAGAATCCAATTGAAATTAGCGCTGGAGAAAAAAATAAAGGAACTGACCAGGTTTCACATCAATATTATGTGGTTTCTGAAAGAAATAGATACGCTGCATTAAAAAGAATTGCCGATGTGAATCCAGATATTTACAGCATTATTTTTTGTAGAACACGAAGAGAAACACAAGAAATTGCAGATAAATTAATAAGTGACGGATACAATGTTGATGCACTTCACGGAGATTTATCACAAGCGCAACGAGATAGCGTGATGGAAAAATTCCGTAATAAAACCCTACAAATATTGGTAGCAACTGATGTTGCCGCCAGAGGGTTGGATGTTACGGATTTAACGCACGTCATAAATCATAAACTTCCAGACCAGATTGAATCATACACACACCGTAGTGGTAGAACTGGCCGTGCCGG
This sequence comes from Lutibacter sp., assembly GCA_041652835.1. Classification (GTDB taxonomy): domain Bacteria; phylum Bacteroidota; class Bacteroidia; order Flavobacteriales; family Flavobacteriaceae; genus Lutibacter. Next base: position 1,900 of record JBAZGP010000156.1, read on the forward strand.
AAAAGAAGGAATTTCTATAGTTATTGTTACCAGCAGAGAAAAAAGCAAATTACATCCAATTGAAAGACTGATTGGGAAAAAATTTATTAGTACACCAATTCCAACAGGAAAGGAAATTTGTCAAAATCAATTGTTAAAATTGATTGATAAAGTTCAGGACATTAAAGTTAACGAAACTGAAATAAGTGACTTTCTACCTTCTATTTACGATAAATTAAAAGATTTGAATCGCGAAGAATTGATAAAAAGATTTGTTTCTATAGAATTCAATACCTTTTTAACTTACTATGAAAATGCGCCTGATTTAAATGATAGTGAGAATATGAGAGGTCTTGACAGAAGTTCTGACACGAGAAATAAACGTAGAGATGATGAAAATATGACACGTTTCTTTATCAATATCGGTAAAAAGGACAAATTGAATCCTGCAAGATTGATTGGTTTAATCAATGACCAAAGAATTGCCAAAAATATTGAAATTGGACAGATTGAAATTTTAGACACTTTCTCTTTTTTCGAATTGGATAAAACCTATGAAAAAGAAACAATGAGTGCTTTTGAAGGAAATGATGTTGATTTTGAAGGTAGAAATGTAAATGTTGAAATTACTACCAAACAACGTACTGGACAAGCAAGAAGCGGAGGCGGAAGTAGTCGTGGAGGAGATAGAGGTCCAAGAAAAAGAACTGGAGACAGTGATAGAAAGCCAAAAAGTGATTTTAGTGGATTTGGAAGAAAACGCTCAGGTGCTCCCGGATCAACAAGTAAAAGTACTTTTGGATCGGATCAAAATCCGAAGAGAAGAAAAAGAATATAATTAAAAAAAGCCGCGAAAAGCGGCTTTTTTTATTGAAATTGTTTTGCGATTTTCTCTGCTTTTCTTGATGAAGAATAATCGTAAAAACCTTCACCCGATTTTATGCCAAGTTTTCCAGCCTGTACCATATTCACCAAAAGCGGACAAGGTGCATATTTTGGATTTTTAAATCCGTTATACATCACGTTTAAAATGGATAAACATACGTCCAAACCAATAAAATCAGCCAATTGTAAGGGACCCATTGGATGAGCCATTCCCAATTTCATTACCGTGTCAATTTCATAAACCCCGGCAACGCCATTGTATAAAGTTTCGATAGCTTCATTTAGCATGGGCATTAAAATTCGGTTGGCTACAAATCCAGGATAGTCATTGACTTCAACTGGAGTTTTTTGCAAACTTTCAGAAAGTGCCATAATGGTTTTGGTCACTTCTTCAGAAGTATTGTATCCTCTAATAATTTCAACCAATTTCATAATTGGAACAGGATTCATAAAGTGCATTCCTATCACTTTTTCAGGTCGGTTGGTGACTGAAGCAATTTTTGTGATTGAAATAGACGAAGTATTGGAAGCTAAAATGGCATTTACAGGTGCTTCTTCATCTAGTTGCTTGAATATTTTTAATTTTAAATCCACATTTTCAGTTGCAGCTTCAACTACCAAATCTACATTTTTAACGCCTTCAGCAATAGAAGTAAAAGTAGTAATATTGGCTAAAGTTTGGGCTTTGATTTCAGAAGTTATGACTTCTTTATCGACCAAACGATCCAGATTTTTAACAATTGTAGATAAACCACGATTTAAAGCTTCTTGTGAAATATCAATCAAATGTACATTATACTTATTTTGGGCAAAAACGTGGGCAATTCCATTTCCCATTGTGCCAGCGCCAATAACTGCTATATTTTTCATAATTTATGATTATAGGATTAATTGTCCTTTTAAATAGGTAACTGCTTGTCCGCTCATTTCAACGCGGTCATTTAAATAGTTACATTTTAAATATCCTGTTCTTTTTGAAAGTTGGGTAGCTTCTAATTTTGTTTTATTTAATTTTTTAGCCCAATATGGAATAAGCAAGGTATGTGCTGAACCAGTTACTGGATCCTCGTTTATTTCAAGTTTTGGCGCAAAAAATCGCGAAACAAAATCGGTTGAATCTCCTTTAGCAGTTACTATTACCCCTAAAAAATCCAATTGTGTCAATAAGTGGAAATTTGGCTTTAAATTTTTAATAATTTCCTCATTTTCCAATTCCACCAATAATTTCCATTTTCCTTTAAAAGTTTTCAAAATTGGAACGTTTAATGCCTCTTCTAAAAGAGCAGGAATTTCAATTTGTTCAATTTCTTCCGAAGGAAAATTTAAAGTGTACCAATCGTTAATTTTTGTAACAGTCAGTTTACCGCTTTTTGAATTAAATTCAATTTGTTTTTCTTTAAAATTCAATTCACTGAAAATAATATGCGCTGCAGCTAAAGTTGCATGGCCACACAAATCGATTTCACAAGTTGGAGTAAACCATTTAATATCGAATGTATTTTTATTTTTTACGAAGAAAACAGTTTCTGACAAATTATTTTCTTCTGCAATAGCTTGCATTAAATCATCAGAAATCCACTTTTCCAACGGACAAACAGCAGCCGGATTTCCTTTAAAAATCTCATTATTAAATGCGTCAACTTGATATATGTCCATGTTAAAAGTCGTTAATAATCATTTGTGCCACCCGTAGCGCTTCAGTAGCTTGCTTAAATGTTACAATGGGTGTTGTGTCGTTGTTTATGGCATCGGCAAAAGTTTCCAATTCATCTAAAATAGCATTGTTGGCAGTAATTTCAGGATTTTCAAAATAGATTTGTTTTTTTAGACCTTCAGCATTTTGTAAAATCATATCGAAATCGCCAGGATTTTCAGGTGCATCTTTCATTCTCACCACTTCTGTGGCTTTTTCAAAGAAATCTACCGCGATATAGGCATCACGCTGAAAAAATCGTGTTTTACGCATATGTTTCAAAGAAATTCTGCTGGCGGTTAAATTGGCAACACAGCCGTTTTCAAATTCAATTCGGGCATTGGCAATATCTGGAGTATCACTTAATATGGAAACGCCGCTTGCATGTACGGATTTTACTTTTGATTTTACCACACTTAAAATAATATCAATATCGTGAATCATCAAATCTAACACCACAGGAACATCTGTTCCTCGGGGATTAAATTCTGCCAAACGATGTGTTTCAATAAACATTGGATTGTGAATGGCATCCTTTACAGCAAGAAAAGCTGGATTAAATCGCTCAACGTGACCTACTTGACCCTTAACTTTATGTTTTTTCAGAAGTTTAAGAAGTATTTCAGCTTCTTCAACGGTTTTGGTAATTGGTTTTTCAATAAAAACATGTTTTCCTTTTTCTATAGCTTCTTTTGCACAATCGAAATGAGAAAGTGTTGGGGTCACAATGTCAACAACGTCAACGGCATCAATTAATTCCTGAATTGAATTAAATGACTTGTACCCAAATTCTTTTTCCACTTTATCGGCATTTTCTTTGATAGCATCATAAAAACCGACCAATTCATATTTTTCGGATTGATTTAATAATTTTAAATGAATTTTGCCAAGATGTCCGGCACCTAAAACTCCTGCTTTCAGCATAATTAAATTCGTTAATTTTTATGTTAGCAAAAGTAACAATCTTTGGGCATTTATTCCTATTTTAGAGGCTCAAATTTTAGGGAATAGTGAAGGATACAATCAAGCATAAAGGGCTTAGAAATCAGTTGGTAAAAATAATTGCACAGAAAGGAATAACGGACAAAAATGTGTTGGCAGCAATAGGTAATGTGCCAAGGCATTTGTTTATGGATTCCAGTTTTACCGATTTTGCATATCAAGACAAAGCATTTCCCATTGCCGCGGAACAAACAATTTCTCAGCCTTATACTGTTGCATTTCAAACCGAATTGTTAGCGATTAAAACAGGATATCATATTTTGGAAATAGGTACGGGATCGGGATATCAAACAGCGATTTTAATAGAAATGGGCGCAAAAGTGTATACCATTGAAAGGCAACAGGAATTGTTTAAAAAAACAAAATTGTTTTTACCTAAAATAGGCTGCACACCTAAAAAAATAGTTTTTGGTGATGGTTATAAAGGTTTGCCAGAAGATGCTCCTTTTGACGGAATTATTGTAACGGCAGGCGCACCTTTTGTTCCAAATGCATTATTAAGTCAGTTAAAAGTAGGAGGAAAGTTAGTAATTCCCATTGGTGAAGAGGAGCAGGTAATGACTTTATTTATTAGAACCAGCGAAAAAGATTTTGAAAAGCACGAATTTGGAAAATTCAAATTCGTGCCTATGTTGAATAAGAAAAATTAGGATTTTTACTCCACAATTTTATGCCAATATTGTGTTCTTCCCAATAAAGCAAAACCTATATAACCGCGTACTTTCAATTTATCTGGACTTTCTAAAGCAATATAACATTTATATTCTTTTCCTGTTTTTGGGTCAAGAATTTTTCCGCCACTCCATTCGTTGCCATCTTTAGTCAGACCATCAATAATCATCATACCTTTAATTGGTTTGTTTTTATTGGCTCCTTTGCAATTTTCACAAACTTTATTTTCTTCGCCTTTTGTCAATAGTTGAAGAACTTTAGCATATACTTTTCCATTGGATTGATAAATTTCTACAATAGATTTTTCTTTTCCGGTTTCATCATCAATGGTTTTCCATTTTCCAACAATTGATTGGGAAAAGCCATTAAGAGAGAGTAATAAAACAAAAATGAGCAGAGTGATTTTTTTCATAATAAAATTAAATTTAATGATTGGATTAAAATAAATTAGCGCTAAATTGAAAATTCCATTTTTCTTGCACTTTTAAAACTTGCTCTATAACATCACGAACACAACCTTTTCCACCTTTTTTCTTGGAAATATATAATGAAATGTCCTGAATTTCAGAAACAGCATCTTTTGGGCAGCAAGGCAATCCCACTTTTTTCATGATTTGATAATCTGGTATATCATCTCCCATATATAACACATTTTCAGGTTTAATATTGTAAAGATTTGTATATTCTTTAAATTGGTCTGTTTTATGGTAAGTACCTAAATAAATATCCGTAATTCCCAATGCGCTTAACCGCATTCTAACGCCTTCATTTGTTCCTCCGGAAATCACACAAACATGATATCCAGCATTAAGAGCAACTTTTAGAGCGTATCCATCTTTAATATTCATCTCACGCAACAACTCGCCTTTTTCAGTAATTCTTACATTTCCATTTGTCAATACTCCGTCAACATCAAAAATAAACGTGGTTATTTGGGGCATAATTTCCTTATAACTTTTCTCCATAGGTGTTACAAATAGATTTGGTGAACAAGGTATAAATTTTTTTTTGATTTTTAGTCAGCATTTTTTTATGTTTTTCAATAGTTTTAGTGTCATTCCTTTTTGCCGGTCCAGTTTGTGCCTCAAAAGGTGGTAAAGTTGTTATTTTATCGGCAGTTTCTTTTATTAAAGGAAGCAATATTTCAAAAGGAACCTTATTTTCGGCACAAATTTCATGTCCGATTTGGTATAAATGGTTTACAAAATTATTAACAAATACGGCAGCAACATGCAAACTTTTACGTTGGTTAGAATCGATTCGGTAACAATTTTTTGAAATTGATTTTGCCAAAGTTTCCAAAAGAAGTAAATCTTTTTCAGTTTCGGCTTCAATGCAAATTGGAACGGTGGAAAAATTAATTTTTCTTTCTTTGGAAAAGGTTTGTAGCAAATAAAAAACACCTTTGTTTGAATTTGATTTGAGTTCTTCCATAGCCATGCTTCCCGAGGTATGAACCACCAATTTGTTTTTTAAATTTAAGGCTGAAGAAAGTT
>JBAZGP010000157.1:0-3239 GCA_041652835.1 Lutibacter sp.
ATAGCCATAGCCATCGCCAGAGCCATCGCCAGAGCCATAGCCATAGCCATAGCCAGAGCCATCGCCGTTTCCAGAGCCAGAGCCATAGCCAGAGCCATCGCCAGAGCCATCGCCGTTTTTATTTATTGTTTCCATATTGTAACTCCTTGAATGCTTTTCTGTGCTTTTTCTGTTACTGGAATTATTTCAATAGCTTCTAATAAAAGTATTTCATTAACTTCACAAGGAAATTTACAATTTCCAGCCTTAGATGTACCTTCCATTGCCAGTTGTGATAAACTTGCTGCGCCATCCCAATACCACATACGTCTTGCTCTAAGAAGTGTAATTTCTTTACCGTTTCGTGATTTTAAATATCCAACGTGTACGCCAGCCGAATATGTCCTAACCATCACATAAGGAAGTCCATCTAATTTTTCGGCAAGCCGTTCCATCCCATCTTTTCTTACATACTCAATATCGTCAATTTTAATTATTTCCGGTTTCATTACTTATTTTCCTTTCAAATAATATTGTAAGATAATCCATAATACAACGAGTACAAAGATTATCCAGAAATTACGTTTTGTTTTGCCGTTTTTAATCATTTATTTTTAACAAATGGTAAATTTCTACATTGAAATCCACTTGCGCCTTTATGTCCGCCGCCACCATATTTTTTAGCAATTACAGAAACGTCAACTTTTGCAGAATACAAAGAAACTATCCATTGTTCGCCATCGTGGTAATACGGCAACAATATGTCATAGCGTTCAATTCTGCTTCCCAGTCTATCGCTACTAATTCTCGCTCTATTGATTGCCCAACATTTACATCCCTCGAAATATGTTTCATAGCCAATAGAGTTGTTTATATCTTTGTCGCTGCATTTTTTGTATTGCTCAACAATTTTGCCGGATTCTATAAGTCTGTTCCAAAACTCCTCACCTTCTTTTCTTGCGGCGGCATTTCCAGTATTAGGAAGGGGCAATAGTTCGATTTCGTGCTTATGGCAATTCCACCAAAACTCCGAAGACGGAGAAGTATCGTGTAATTGGCTTCCCGCAAAGAAATATTTTGTTAATTCTCCATATTTCCACGCCCATATATCTCTATCTCCGGTAAGTTTGATACATTCTGCAACTGGGATTTTCTCATTTGTCTTATTGAAATTTTCTTCACCTTCCCCTCTATCAGTCCACCAATGAATATACTTCCAAGCCAAAACACACGCCGCTTCTCCGTCTTGCCTTATGCCTCTGATACGAACGGGAAAATCTTTATATTTTTCGATAGCAGTCTTGTGATGGTCAATCCACGTAATATCTTTGGTAATCTCCAATAACCGAAGCATTTCTGATGGTTCTATAGAATAATCTACAATCCATATTTGTTCATTTTTGCGAATCTTGTCAAAAGGAAATAATGTTCCGTAGTTTATTTCTATAAATTCTGGTATTTCATTTTGGCCGTTTATACTGTCGTGAATGCCGACCCAAACGTGTACGCAATAAGCTGCCGCATTTCCGTCTAAATCATTGTGATAAAAACATTTCATTTTGCTGCCCTTTCTAAATTATACCTTTTGTCAATTCACTTAATAAACATACTCGCTTACAACACGATGTTGCCCGAACGCCTAATTTTTTTACGCCTTTATTGTTTGCCATTACAAGTGTAATTTTGGCTTGCGGATAATACTCCGCAACTGCATAAAGTTTTCTTTTTGTATCAGGTTCTACGTAACCCTTGTACTCGAAATATTCAAAAGTGTCATCATTGTTTCTAATCGTAAAATCTATCAGCCAAGAGAAAATATTGCCAAATGTAAATTTATGACTTTCGTGTTCCCAGTCTTTGATATGTCCAGACTGTTTAAGCAATTCAAAATATTTCGCAAGTTTATGCTCGCCCTTTGAACGAAATTTACAAACCTTGCCGCCAATAGTATCGTCAACCCACGTGTTGCCATACTTCTTTTGTATTTTAATGTCCTGCATTTCAGCCATCATATCTTCCTACATAATAAATATTTTAATGTACTTTTGAATGGGTTAATCCTTTTTTACTTCCTGTAAAAACTCTCAATCGGCACTTGATACAGAGCATAATTAGGGCAAGCTGGATTCCCGCAAGCATAAAGAACAAGTTCGCCTTCTTCTATTTTGGCAACAAATTCAGTCATTTCTTTAAAGCACTGATGGCAAGTATGTTTTTCTTTCTTTGCCATTATTCACCGTCCTTTAAGGCTTTTCCGAACACAAGGCATATTGACAACGTTGCAAAACATATCGCCGCAGGCAAACTGCCCTGTATTGCCTCGCAAAATGAAATACTGTTTGCGACTACAAGAACCAAACACGCAATAAAATTAACCGTTTTGTCTTCCATTATTCACCGTCCTTTGGTAAGTTTATTGTTTTCCAATGGTTTAATGTCGCTTCTAAACTTTGCATATCATTACTTGCCAAATCTGAAATCAGACTTTTTATTAGTGATTTCAACTCGGCGTTTTCTTTCACCTGCCGGTCGATAAATGCTAATATTTTCTCAACTGTTTTTGCTGTGAATGTTTTATTACGGGCAATCAGAAGACTAATCTGTCCCAAACCCCCTTCTTCCGTCTCCGCCGGTTGCTTGGATTCGAGTGCGGCAAGGGCTTCATCAAGGCAATCCAACGCCCGAACTGGTCTAAAATCTGCACTCAACAATAATTCCTTTGCCTCTTTTATCTTTTCAATCGCATTCATTTTTGCTCCTTAAAATATTTTGCAGTAATTTTTTCGGCTAACTTCCAGTTAGTTTCAAAAAACCACACAATTAGTGGTTTGATAACAACACAAACAAGTTGGCCGACACTTATTATAAGAAGTATAAGACTTAGCAGTAAAAGATTTATTAAAAGAATCTGGACTCTATCTGTTGTCTTGCCAATAAACGCACAAAGTTGCCAATAATATTTCAGGCAATAACACCCAAAACCTATGACTATCAATTCTATTGCTTTTAACAAGATAAATACTACTGTTGTTTTAAGTTTCATCTTTCGCTCCTTATTAAGGCCAGTTTCATTGCCTGATTATATCCAGAGGTAGGCTTTTCGTCTTTTTTAAGCATCCTTGATGTTAAGTTTTGAATGCTACGAATCGGCTTGCTGTTTTCCATTTTTTCCTTCCGCAATTTCTCTTCACGCCTGAATATTATATCATTTTTTGCCTTTGCTGTCAACTTTTCTTCTTCGCAAAAATTATCCGGCAGAA
>JBAZGP010000157.1:3249-7614 GCA_041652835.1 Lutibacter sp.
AATCGTACAGACTCCAGCAATACGTCCAGTAATATTCCTTGCCAAAGCAGATTTTGGCGTAGTTGTCTATTGCCGATTTTAGACTGTCTAATGAAGTATTTTTAATCGCCAATCTTATGGCGTTGCGCAGGGCAAGATTTATTTCTCTGCCTGTTTTCCACTTTATTGTAACAATTTTATCCTTGCCTCTTTTCTCAATGGGTTCTTGCTTCTTTGAGTTCCAGTAATCCAATACAGCTTGCTCTTCCGGCTTAATCTCTATCATTTTTCGGCTCCTTAACTTCAATTTCGTCTGCTATTCCTGTCGGGTGAAGATAATAGTATCGTTCGCCTAAATAGCAGTGCCAGCATAGCGGCTCGCCATTACTCCTGACCTTTTCCGGATTAACTTTACACTTTGAGCATTTCATTTAGTTGCTTCTCGGTGTTCATTTGCAAGTTCCATTAGAAGTTCTTTGGCTTCTGCTAATTCGGGACTATCGACATCGTTTAGGCCTGTCTGTTGTTTCATAAAGTCAAAATGCGCAATCATCCATTTAAGCGTTTTTATTACACGGAATTTTTGGGCGTAGTTTTCCATTATCTCACCTTTTCAAATTCATTAAAGTAACCATTAAATTTAACCATTTTCTTTTCTTTCGGCGTTAAGATAGGCTGTTCATCTTCATCTACGCCGTCAAGCTGATATTGCAAGAATCTGGAACAGACAATATTGCAATTATGCTCACGGCCACAACCAGCACACGGGTTAATGGGCTTCATTTTGGAAACTCCCTGTATTCAACGCCGTTTAATGTGCTGATTTTATTTCTACCGCCACTTGATTTAAAAAAGAACGGAACACCAGCCGCTTCGCACTGCCTCTGAATTGATTCCGCCCATTCGGGATTCATCGGTCTTGCATTATGTCCCGTCTCGCCGCCGACTATAACCCAGTCAAGAATTGGCAGCAGAGATGTTCCTATTTCACGATAGCGGTTAAGGTTATTTGAAAAATCAATACCGCCCAACAGCGGTTCGCAGCTTGCAAATCTTACCGCTGCCGGAGTCTGCAAAAGCAATGGGATTCTTTCATCGGCTCGCTGTTGATTCTCTGTTGTTACGCCAATCCAAAGATTTGGCAAACAACTGCCCTTACGATAATTCAACGCTACGCTTTGCATATGACTGTGGTAGCAATGCGTATGGGCTAATCTATTTGTGTGTTCAGGAAGCGTTGCTAATCCCATAAAATATTCTTTCATTCGGTCAGCCCGCTTTGTAAGAATCTGAAATGTATGTTGTTTGCTCCTTGCTATAACCGATAGAACTTTATCAATCCACTCAAACGGCACGCTTGGATGAAACGTATCTCCCATTGAATTAACAAATATCTTTCTCGGTTTTTTCCAGTGCAGAGGTTTTTCAAGAGCAGATTCAACAAAACGAGTTGCATTATTCCATTTACCCTCAAGGACAATCAAGCTGTATGCCGGTTTTATTTTATCGTATTTTTTACATTCAACTGCTGAAAGTCTGCACGCCATTTTTTCGGCGTAGCAATTTTGGCAGCCCTCGGATATTTTAGAACAGCCAATAATCGGATTCCACGTAAAATCTGTCCATTCAATCTTTGTTTTACTCATTTCGCTGCCCTTTCCACATCTCTTCTAATCGCTTCGCCGGATTTACGCTTGTCCAGTTCATCGGCTCGCATAGACTTTCTTATGTCCTTTGCTACTGCATCAACTATAATATCATTCTGCACATCTTCTATGTTTTTCATTTTTCACCTCTTACTGGTAATAACATATTTATATGTGGAAAAATCGCTTTCATAACGCTTATTTCTTGCTGGTTCTCGTTATGTCCCGAATATAATTCAAAAGGAATTAGTTCCAAAAAGCCCTTTGCGAGTAAAATATTTTTCATTTCGGCATCATCTTCGACTTGACAATAGCCAATATCTTTAGTGGCGTGATTTTCCGCTTCAAGAATTATCATTTTCCATTCCTTATCTGTTTTACCTGTAATATTTTATTATCCTTTTCCGCAGATTCAATTAAATACATATATTCAGAGATATTTAATAAAACTCTATAAGCAACTTCTACCGATTCTACTGTTAGTGGATTAAAAGCAACCAAAACATAGTCTTTGCAAACGTGATAATATATAACCGCAATACAATTCTTGCCCTTGCGAACGCCAATGACCTTTTTCTTATCAACAATAGTTTCTCCAGAAAAAATTTTCTTCTTTCTAAACTCTTCTAAAATAAAGTCTGGCACAAAGCTAACCGTATATTTGCCTCTCATTTTTTTGGTTAAATCTTTTTTCATTTTTTAATCTCCACTTTATAATATTTCCATTCTCGTTGTGCTTGTCAAGTATCTATTCATTGATTGCAGGCCGTTCATTTGCGCTTCAAGCCGCTCAATTTTTGAGTAATGCGCTTTCAGCATTTCTTCGGCAAGTATCTTTTTATACAACACCTCGCTACAGTTGCCTTTTGCGATTTTGTCAATAATCGTTATCGGCTCGCCCTTGGCTTTCAATTCGGCAGTTGCGATAGATATATATTTATCGTAATCCCTTGCCGATTCGGCTTTGGCCTTAATCAATTCCTCGCTGCGATGTCCCTCGATGCTCAAAGCGTTTATAGCCTTCATAATCATATCCGCTATTTCTACTTGTGTTTTTGCCATATCATTCCTTTGCAATATCTAAAAGCCGTTCATATATATCTTTTCTCAAAACCATATTATCGTCAATTTTATTATGATTGTTTATTAACACGGCTTCGAGCATTTTGGAAAGCCTCTGTTTTACGTCTGCCCTTGCGGCAAGACAAAAACCAAGAATAGCTTCTTCTTCTGAGTCGCTATTTTCCATTGTGTCAAAATAAATATGGATACTTGCGCAACAATTTTGGCAATCGAATATCCAAGCAGTGTCTTGTTTTGAATATATCATATCACCGCCGCATCCACATTTTAAAGTTTCCATTTTATTCCTTTTCTGGGGTAGTTGTTAAACTATCCTTTAACTGTTCGTATGTTTGGATAAAGTCATCGAGCATTTTATTTATTTGTGATTCGCCATTTTTGTCAATCTTTATATCGCCCAAATGAATCACAAGATGCCCTTGCCCTTTTGCTTGTTTGTATGACGCTTGGCAAGAGCCATCATAAGCGGATGTTGTTCTGCTGCCAACAAGTACACTGGTATATTCTTTAAGCCTTTCTATTAGTTCTTTATTATTTGCCATTTTATTCCTTTCTCAAAACTACAAACACCTTACCGCCATTATGGATATATGTTGCAATATCCTCGATTGGGATGTGTTTATTTTCTAATTCTGTTTCAAAGTGAGCGAAATCAACACGTTCCATCATATTGTTTATAGGTATAAATGTTTCTATTTGACCTTTTCGCATAAACATTCTCAAATAAACACCATCAGGTACAATTTCAAACTTTTCATACTCCGGCTTCGGCTGGTAATCTGGCCGGAGGCGATAGGCTTTATATGGCACGTTAAATGCCACATCAAACGCTATGTACCAGAGAGTACCATCATATACCTCAAAATTATCACCCGCAATTTTGCGCGCCGCTTCCTGCAATTCTTTTGGCATAAGCCCAAATGCGCTCGTATTCTCTTTTAACGCTTTAATTATTTCTTTCTGTGTCATTTTAAAATCCTTTCGTTAAATTGCAAATGTCTCAAAACGGTACATCCTGTTGTGGTATTTCATTTACGTTTGTTCCGGCAGTCTCGGCCTTGCCACCGACAAACTGGAATGACTCCACTGTTACACGGTGCTTGCTGTGCTTCATTCCGTCTTTGCCCGACCAACTATCGAAAGTTAATCGGCCTTCAACCAGAATAGGATTGCCCTTTTTACAGAATTTGTTAATTGTTTCGGCAGGTTTTCCAAACGCTCTACAATCGACAAAACAAACTTCTTCCTGTTTTTGTCCGTCCTTGCCAGTCCATTGCCTATTTACCGCGAGGCCAAAATCAACAACCGAAGTTTGGCTCGGCAGGTACGACAACTGTGGGTCGCGCGTCAGATTCCCCATTAGTATTATTTTGTTGTACGAACTCATCTTTTTTCCTTTCTAACCTTGTCGCCGCTGCGAAAAATTCGTCTATCGGCGTTGTTATGTCATTTACTATTTCTTCATCGCTACGAACTTCTATCTGTTCTTTTACGGTTTCAATATTAACTTTTTTAACAGGCTTTTCTCTTTGCTCTTTACGCCTTAATAATTCTTTGGCAAATTCGCTTCCTGCGTCCGCCATTCTTTTAATCACGTCTTGATGGCTCATTGCTTAGGATTAGATAGTTGCTCCATTTTGTTTTGAGATACAATCCA
>JBAZGP010000158.1:0-7610 GCA_041652835.1 Lutibacter sp.
GTGCGTATAGGAAATCAAGTAATTGAGAGTAATACCTTCAATGCAGGAACAACCATTGCAACCATTGCCGATATGACCAAAATGATTTTTGAAGGAAAAGTAGATGAAGCAGAAGTGGGGAAAATTAAAAATGGAACAGTTTTGGAAGTTTCATTGGGCGCTATTGAAAAGAAAAAATATCCTGCAAAGTTAAATTTTATCGCACCAAAAGGAACTGAAGAAAACGGAGCTGTTCAGTTTAAAATTAAAGGCGATGTAACTTTAGACAATGAGTTTTTTGTACGTGCAGGTTATAGCGCAAATGCAGATATCGTTTTAGAAAAAAAAGATAGTGTGCTTTCAATTAAAGAAGCATTATTGCAATTTGATAAAAAAACAGACACTCCTTTTGTAGAAGTAAAAACAGGAGATCAGGTTTTTGAACGAAGAGATGTAGAGTTGGGGATTTCAGATGGTATAAATGTTGAAATTATTAAAGGGCTAACCCTAAAAGATGAAATTAAAATTTGGAATAAAACTTCTAAAAAAGAAGGTGAAGAGGATGAAAAAGATTAACAGTTAATATAAGTTTAAATTTTAAAGCGTTTTAATTAAATTAAAGCGCTTTTTTTATATCTTTATAGAAATCCTGTTAAAAAATAAACAGATTGCTCTTTTGGTAAAACTTTATGATTTTTATCAATAGAAAATCAGTAAAAAATTACGAATTTTAGAATCTATTAATTTAAAACCAATTCAAAAATGGAAAGTCAGTTAGTATTTTTAAGTGATCTGAACTTTAACTTAGATGTTTGGAAAAGAGAATTAAAATTTCATGAAGGTGAAATGGATTATTTTGAAGAAAAGCTAGAACATGTAGTCTTGCGGGATCCAGGAAATGACGTTCTGGTACTATTAGAGGGTTTTCAAAATAAAATAATCCGTGAACGTGAAGTTATGGGTCATTTAAGACATAGAATTAGAATGAAAAAGCGAGATTTAGCCCAACAAGGTCAATTTGAAAAAAGCGGTGACGTTCAGTATCAGGAAAAACAGGTTATGTTAAAAGATGAGATGAAAACATTTGTAAAGATGCATTATCAGCTCAAGGAAAAGATGATGGATTTCTTCTTAAAATATTTATAACAACCATTTTAGAAAATAGATAAAAAAATATCGGAGTTAAAAACCCCGATATTTTTTTATCAAAAGAAGAGAACTACCTTTTTATAAATGGAATTCTGTAATTGTTTTCTTTATAATAGAAACACAATCCAGTAACTGAGCTTCATTCATAACCAATGGTGGCGCAAAACGAATAATATTTCCGTGTGTTGGTTTTGCCAATAAACCATTGTCGCGCAATTTCAAACAAATATCCCAAGCTGTTGAGCTGTCTTCACTGTCGTTTATCAAAATAGCATTTAACAAACCTTTACCGCGTACCAATTTAATTAACGTTTGCGTTTTAATAAATTTTTGCAATTCACTTCTGAATAGTTTTCCTAATTTTTCAGCATTTTCAGCCAAAGATTCTTCTTTTACTACCTTAAGTGCCGCTATGGCAACAGCTGCTGCCAAAGGATTTCCTCCAAAAGTCGACCCATGTTGTCCAGGTTTAATCACATTCATAATATGATTATTTGCTAAAACTGCCGAAACCGGGTAAACGCCACCGCTTAATGCTTTTCCTAAAATTAAAATATCCGGAACTACATTTTCATGATCTACAGCCAATAATTTCCCTGTTCTTGCAATTCCAGTTTGAATTTCATCAGCAATAAACAATACATCATATTTTTCACATAAGGCTTTTGCTTTTGCCAAATAACCTTCCGTAGGCACATAAACACCCGCCTCACCTTGAATAGGTTCCACTAAAAAACCTGCAATATTTTTGCTTGATTTTAGGGTTTCTTCCAATACTTCTAAATTATCATAATCAATTTTAATAAATCCGGCGGTATAAGGACCAAAGCTTTTTCGAGCATCAGGATCATTTGAAAAAGAGATAATGGTTGTTGTTCGTCCGTGAAAATTATTTTTACAAACAATTATTTCTGCTTTATTTTCTGGAATTCCTTTAACTTCGTAAGCATATTTTCTACACAATTTAATGGCAGTTTCAACAGCTTCTGCTCCAGTATTCATTGGTAAAACCTTATCATAACCAAAAAACTCGGTTACATATTTTTCATATTTTCCAAGTACATCATTATAAAATGCTCGGGAAGTTAATGTTAAAACACTTGCTTGTTGGTTTAATGCTTCAATAATTTTGGGATGACAATGTCCTTGATTTACTGCCGAATAGGCCGATAAAAAATCGTAATATCTTTTACCTTCTACATCCCAAACATAAACGCCTTCACCTTTGGTTAAAACTACCGGTAAAGGGTGGTAATTATGAGCTCCGTAATTATTTTCTAAATCAATTGCTTGTTGTGATGACATTTTTTCTGAAACCATCATGTTAAAAAAGTTTAAATTTAAAATCCTAAATTCCTCCTTCAGGAGAGAAATCATCCTCATATTTTTTGCAATTTACAAAATATTTTACTCTTTTAAATGAGCTTAATCGTTTATTTTATTGATAAAAAGCGACCAATAAAGTAGATTTTTATTCTAATTCAAAATTTTGTTGTGAAAATGATGTGTCTATTGAAATTAATTAGATAAATTTGTCCAACTAAATAAAAAATTTAAATAATGAAAAAATCAATATTGGTACTTGGATTGGTAGCATTGTTTTTTGTAAGCTGCGGTGAAACCAAAAAAGAAGAAGTTAAAAAAGAAGTAGAAACAACAGCTGAACCTGCTGTTGAAAATGCAAAATCCTCAAGTGAAGAAATTGCTTTAGGTGAAAAATTATTTACAGATAAAACTTGTGTAACTTGTCATCATCCAGATGAGAAAGTAATTGGACCTTCAATAAAGGATATCAATAAAAAATACACAGAAACAAACGGAAACATTGTTGCTTTCTTAAAAGGTGATTCTCATGCAATTGTAGATACTGATCCAGGACAAGTTGCTATTATGCAAGCAAATATAGATGGTTTTGTAAAAAACTTAACAGATGATGAATTGACAGCATTGTCAGTTTACATGGGTAGCATAAAATAAACAGATTAATCAAAATTATTAAAAGCATCTCTAAATAGAGGTGCTTTTTTTATGCTAAAATGGTACATTTGCAAAATGGCAAGAAGAAACAAACAATTTATTTTTGAGAATATTGAGGTAATAGATGCGGGTGCACAAGGTAAAGCCATTGCTAAATCTCCTGATGGCTGCGTTATATTTTTATCCAATGCAGTTCCGGGAGATATTGTAGATATTAAAACTGGAAAAAAAAGGAAAGCCTATTTTGAAGGTACTGCCATAAAATTTCATAAATATTCAGAAAAACGCACCAAACCTGTATGCCAGCATTTTGAGTTTTGTGGCGGTTGCAAATGGCAGGATATGGCGTATGAACATCAATTGGCATATAAAGAAAAAGAAGTAATTAATAATTTAAAACGCATTGGGCATTTAGAATTGCCTGAACCAACACCTATTTTAGGTTGCGAAAAAATTTATTTTTACAGAAATAAAATGGAATTTTCTTTTTCAAACAGCCGCTGGTTAACCATTGATGAAATAAATTCCAAAGAAGAAATAGACAATAAAAATGCTTGTGGCTTTCATATTTCTGGAATGTGGGATAAAATTTTGGATATTGAGAAATGTCATTTACAGGAAGATCCTTCAAACCAAGTCAGAAACTTTGTCAAAGAATTTGCCATACAAAACGAACTCGAATTTTACAATCCACGAGAACAGTCGGGTTTGTTGCGCACCATAATGATTCGCATTTCATCAGCTGGGGAAATTATGGTGGTAATTCAGTTTTTAAAGGAAGATAAAGAAAAAAGAGAAGCTTTATTAAATGCAATCGTTAAAGAATTTCCACTGATTACTTCGCTTCAATATGTGATTAATTCAAAAGGAAACGATACGTTATACGATCAGGATATTATTTTATTCAGCGGAAGATATCATATTTTTGAAGAAATGGAAGGCCTTAAATTCAAAATAGGTGCGAAATCGTTTTACCAAACAAATTCTGCACAAGCTTATGAATTGTACAAAATTACTCGTGATTTTGCCAAATTAACAGGAAATGAAATTGTTTATGATTTTTATACAGGTACAGGAACTATAGCGCAATTTGTAGCTAAAAATGTAAAAAAAGTGATTGGCGTAGAATCTGTTCCTGAAGCGATAGCAGATGCAAAAGAGAATGCGAAATTAAACAACATTGAAAATGTTGAATTTTTTGCTGGTGATATGAAGGATGTTTTTAATGATAGTTTTATTAAAAAACACGGACAGCCGGATGTTGTAATTACTGATCCACCACGCGATGGAATGCATAAAAATGTGGTGGAAAAACTACTGGAAATTTTGCCGAAACGCATTGTTTACGTAAGTTGCAATTCAGCAACTCAAGCCCGCGATTTATCGTTAATGAAAGCACAGTATAACATTATTAAAACACAGGCGGTGGATATGTTTCCGCAAACACATCATGTGGAAAATGTTGTACTTTTGGAATTAAAATAACTATTGATGAAAAAATATATAACGTTGCTAATCATATTGAGTTTTACCCTTATAAATTGTGAAAAAGATGATATTTGTGTGGAAGCAATTACACCAAAATTGATTGTAGTTTTTTATAATGATTCAATTCCTGCCAATAAAAAAGCAGTAGATTCTTTAACGGTTTGGGCTGAAGATAACGTAAATGTTTATGAAAATAAATCTGGTGATTCCATTGCAATTCCGTTAGATTTAACCCAAAACAGCACAACTTATCAACTAAAGGTGGGTACAAAAATTGATACCCTAAATTTTACCTACGACAGAAAAGATGTATTTGTTTCTCGTTCCTGCGGCTATAAAACTATTTTTGAAAATTTTAAAATAGAAAGTAGGACTGCCAATTGGATAAAAAATGATACCATTAAAACCACAACCATAGATAATGAAACAGCGGCTCATATTACTATTTATCATTAGTTTTTTTGTTATATCAACCATTAATGCCCAGCAAAAAACGGATACCATAAAAACCAAACAAAGTTATGGTTTACGCGTTGGAGTTGATTTGATCAAACCCATAATTTCTTATTTGGAAGAAGGATCAAAAGGCTTGGAATTGGTTGGTGATGTTCGTATTTTGCGTAATTACTATGCTGCCGTTGAATTGGGTTATGAAGATAAAGTCTCCAAAGAAGATTATTTGAATTTTACCACAAAAGGTTCCTATATAAAAGCAGGGGTGAATTATAATGCCTATAAAAACTGGAAAGGAATGACCAATGAAATTTATGTAGGCGTACGTTATGGATTTAGTTTGTTTAACCAAACATTAAACAGTTATACGCCAAATGTGAAAGGAACTTACTTTATTCCGGTTGAAATGCAGCCAAATACAGAATTTAAAGATTTAACGGCACATTGGGCCGAATTCGTTTTTGGTTTGAAGGCAGAAACGTTTAAAAATTTGTATTTGGGTGCCAGCATCAGTTTTAAAGTTATACTGAGTACCAAGGAACCTACTAATTTTAAAAATCTTTATATTCCCGGTTTCAATAATGTTTATTTAAACGATACCGGATTTGGTGTAAACTATACTTTAAGCTATCTCATTCCGATTGTAAAAAGGAAAAAATAATTTTAAATTTCAATTTATTTTTAGCTTATGAAAAATATTCCAAGGTTAGATTTATCCGGTTTTTTATTGGAGAATACCTTAAGAAAAGGGTCTTTACCCCAATGTATTGTTGAAATTCAGCCGAAAGTATATGAGGGCATTGCCACTGGAAAATTTTTAAATGAACTAAGGAGTTAGGCTTGTTAAAATGAAAACAAACAAGGTCATTTCATTTTTTACATTTGGTATCTTCTTGATTTTGGCAGGCGCAATTTCAAAGTTTTTTAATTGGTCTCAAGCAAATTTGGTTATGGCTATCGGATTGGTTTTTGAATTGTTGGCAACTTTGTTATTTGTCTGGAAAAAAATCAATAATAATTAATGTTTTACTTAAATTAGCCAATATTTTTTGTACTAACAATGAGTAAAAAAAAATTAAATAGTCTGGAAGATTTAGGCGGATTTGTGTTTTCCACAAATAGCAATTTTGAATTTGAAAAAAAGGAAGAGCAGGCCTTATTGCCACCAAAACAGCAGTATTTAGAAGCCTTATTTTCCAATAAAGGAAGAGGTGGAAAAACGGTAACAGTAATCACCGGTTTTGTTGGACCTGAAGAGGATTTAAAAAATCTGGGAAAATTGCTTAAAACAAAATGTGGTGTTGGCGGAAGCATAAAAGACAATGAAATAATAATTCAGGGAAATTATAGAGATAAATTAATGGAAATCCTTAAAAAAGAAGGATATAATATAAAACGCGTAGGCGGATAAATTATGAATAAAATAGCAGCCTCAGAATTAATTCTGAACCCAGACGGAAGTGTATATCACTTAAATTTAAAACCCGAAAACATTGCAACAAATATTATTTTTGTAGGTGATCAAAACAGAGTGCCAAAAATTGCAGCACATTTTGAATCTATTGAATTTGAAATTCAAAAAAGAGAATTCAGAACCATTACCGGTACATATAAAGGAACAAGAATATCAGTAATATCAACAGGTATTGGCCCGGATAACATTGATATTGTGATGAATGAACTTGATGCTTTGGTAAATATCAACCTAAAAACACGTACTGTAAAAAAAGAACATACCAAATTAAATATTGTCAGAATTGGCACATCAGGCTCTTTGCAAAGTGATATTCCTGTGGATAGTTTTGTATTGGCAAAATATGGATTGGGACTTGACGGTATGCTTCATTCTTACGATTGTGGTTCTATTTTAGAAGTCGCTATTGAAGATGCTTTTATAAAACACACCAATTGGAGCCCAAGAAAAGCCCGACCTTATATTGTAAAAGGCAGTGAATTATTGGCGAAAAAACTAACAAGCAACAAAGTATTTGTAGGCGTTACCGCAACTGCCGGCGGTTTTTATGGTCCTCAAGGGCGCGTACTTCGTTTGGCAATACAAGACCCAGAATTAAACAGCAAAATTGATAATTTTGAATTTGACGGCGTAAAAGTTACCAATCTTGAAATGGAAACTTCTGCTATATACGGCTTGGCTAAATTATTGGGTCATGAAGCCTGCTCTTTAAATGCCATTATCGCCAATAGAGCTTTGGGAACTTTTAGTGAAGATCCTTACAAATCGGTTGAAGCGTTAATAGTGTACACTCTAAATAAATTGGTATCATAAAATAATTATTATATTTACTGCGTTAATAGAATGCTAACTATTGAGTAAAATGAAAAAAACAGTTTTAAAAATTCTTGTAGCTATTATTATTTTGGGCGCTCTTGGTGCCTGTAAATCTTCTAAAAAAGGTTGTGGATTGACTAGCGATGCACAAAAAATAGAACAATCTACTGTGAATAAAGCTATTGTTAAAGCTGAAGTTTAATCTTTAAATCTGAGAATATTAAAATCCGCCAAAAAGCGGATTTTTTTTTTACAAACCATCGTGAAATGAATA
>JBAZGP010000159.1:0-7602 GCA_041652835.1 Lutibacter sp.
TCACGCAGTCTTCTGTTTTTAGTAATAAAGTTTATTAGAACATTCAAACCCTAATTTGAATCTTGATTTTGTGAGTAATTTCATAGCATTTGTTTTTTGATGTGATGTAATGTAATGATATTTAAAGGTACAAGTCACAAAAACTCATAAATTTAGTAATTATGCTTTATCAATATATTTCCCCCAACCATATGGAACTACATCATTATTTTTCATCCAACTTAATGCGCCTTCTAATCGGTTTTTATATTTAATTTTTTGTTTATCCCAATCTAAAAAATCTTGCTTTAATAGATCATTTGAAATAGGCTGATCTTTAATAATTCTATTATTCCAAACAGCAAATAAGGTTGCAATAATTTCACAATCATTCCAAGAAAACTTATTTAATTTTTCTAAAAGAGCATCAACTTTTTTTGCTTCATTTTTAAAATTAATTAAAAACTCTGTTTCAAGGCTTTTAGCTGAATTTGTTGATGTGTAAGTAACTTTATTTTTTTTATCATTAGATTTTCTTATGTCAAAAAACTGATGTTTTTTTAAGTCGAGTTCAATATTTCTAATTAAAAAGTCATCATGAGGACCAGCAGCTTTTTGGACATAATTTGAGTTTAAATCAATTTCACAAATGTATTCAGTAAGAAATAATAACTTTTGAAATTTCACTCTTCCAAAGTCTTCAGTGTTATTTTTATTTAATATATGACCCGCTAAAATTACTTTTTGAATATTGGTACATTTCCTTTCAATATTTACAACTTTTTTAATATACCTTTCTCCATCCTCCGCAGCCATACCCAACTCACTTTCTATCTCACCAACCCTAACTTGCCCATTCATTAACATGGGTAAGATCCAATCTCTAAGCTCTGTGAGTTTTTGGTTTTGTTCTGAATTTAATTCTCGCATCCGTCTATTCTTTAAATTAATTCTCTCAAATTCATTTTCTAAAGGTTTAGGAGGTCTAATAACAAATAATTCTTTAATACCTCTTACATTTAGGCTTTTAAAGAAAGAGCCAGTATCTGTATTTAGTTTAATTTGCCTTTCCATTTCAGCCCCTTGAAAAGTGTAATATAAAAACGTTGGTTCAACTTTAGTTGGTCTAATTGCTGTTATATTTCTTCCAATACCAGCTTTAACATTTTTAGGAATTTGTGCTAACCCTGCAACACGACCAGCATTGGTAATAACTAAATCATTATCCTGAACTTCAATTCTTGTAGTCCATCTTTTGTATTCAGAATTAGACACATAATATTTTTTTGATAAATCAAGAAGACCATCTTCTTTAATATTTTCTAATTGAAGTAAATATTTATTCTCATTTTCAAATATATAATTTGATTTTTTTGAATGTAAACAATCTACAATTTTACAACAAGTCGATAGTTTTTTCACCTCCCAACCTTCAGGAATTTCTCTTTTCAATTCTTCATTAAACACCATTTTACCGCCAGATGATTTGTATGATTTTCCATTTTCATCTGGAAAATCGAACTGCACAAACCAATAATCATACAGCAACTTTGCCATTGCTTCTAACTCCCGGTTTATTTTGTTGTTAAGTTCTATTTTTTGGGAAATATTTTCTAAAATATCAACTATGTTATTTTGAACATTTATTGATTTAGGAAATGTGATTGGAAGACCTTTTAAAACACTTAAATTAATTAATGGAACAGTGCTTCCAACATTTCGTTGCCTAATTAATTTTTGAATCCAGTAAGACGAAAACCAATAATAGGCAAAAAGAGGTGTTATTTTACTATTGTCAAATCTAACACGTAATTGTTTATTAGAAATTACATATTCTTTAAATTTCAACTTTTCATCAATAATACCAACTTGTCCAATTGTTCCAACAGCAGTAAAAATTAAATCATTTTTAATAGCGTAACAATTCAGTTCATCTGCTTTTTCCTGGGTTAAAAACACAAACCCTTCATCTTTAAATTTTTTTTCTCCAGTACTTAAATTATTTCCTCTAATTAATGGAATGCCTGTTTCTTTAAAGAATTTCTTTCCTACATTTGAACCAAACGGACCAGAAATAATTGATTTTTTTTCTTTTGAAACTAATTCACCTAAAGTAGTTTGAATAAGGTTATTTTTATTAATCTTATTCATATTTCAAAGTTTTTAAATTCTCCTGAATTTCTTTTTCTAAACTTTTACTTTCAACAAATAAACTATCCAAATTAGATGTAAAATCTTGCATTTTCTCTTCAAACTCTTCAGAAGTAATATCTAAATATTCAATTTTCATTTCAAAATACTGCCCTGCACTTAAACTGTAGTTTTTAGCTTCAATTTCATCATAAGAAACCACCACAGAGAAATCATCTTCAACCTTTTTATTATTGAAGGTGTCAATAATTTTCTGTTCTTCATCAGCACTCAATAATGTTTTTTGGTTTTTACCTTCTTTTACTTTGGTTCCTAAATTAGACGCATCAATTAATACCACATCGCCTTTATTGGCAACATCTATAAATAGAATACTTACGTTAGTGCCGGTAGCGGCAAATATGTTACTTGGCATAGAAACCACGCCTGCCAGCATTTTGGTTTCCACCATACGCTCACGTATTTTCTTTTCAATACCACTTTGCGCGGTAATAAAACCTGTTGGCACCACAATAGCCGCTTTTCCTTTGGCAGAAAGTGAGTGCATAATATGTTGTATAAACAAGGTATAAATTGCCATACTTGCTTTCTTAGCTTTAGGAATATTTGGGATGCCTGCAAAAAAGCGATCGTGGTTTTCCTTGGTATCTAAATCTACGCTGTAATCGCTAAAATCTAACTTAAATGGCGGATTTGAAACAATATAATCGAACTTTTCCAACTTTCCTTGTTCATCTTTATGATACGGATGTAAAATGGTATTTCCTTGAATAATATTTTGAATGGAATGCACCAGATTATTCAAAATTAAATTTAAACGTAATAAACTTGAAGATTTTTGAGAAATATCTTGCGAGTAAATCGTACATTTTTCTTCGCCAATAGCATGCGCTAAATTCATTAACAACGTTCCCGATCCAGCACTCGGATCATAACAAGTAACATTAGAAACTTCTTTAGTGACCAAACAAGCTGCCATAATTTTAGCTACGGCGTGAGGCGTAAAATATTCGGCATATTTTCCGCCGCTATCTTTGTTATAATCGGAAATTAAATATTCAAAAATAGTGGCATAAAAATCGTATTTCTCTTTAAAAATGGGCTCAAAGCTAAAATTTACCAACTTGTTTATGATAGCCTTGCAAAAAGCATCTCTTTTGGATGATGAAACAAATTCACTCACTCTGTCAAACAAAATTACTTTAGCGCCACCATCTTCTTTTACCGAAAAAATATCGGTATTTGTTTTGGCAATGGCAATTAAAGTATCATCAAATAATTGACCAAAATTTGGTTTATCCTGATTGTGATATAAGGTTGCGATAAAATGGGCTGGCTGTATAAGTGCGGTTCCTTCACTTACTTGCATCAACAACATTTCATAATCGTTTTTTGAGTAATTTTTTAAAGTTTCCTGCCAGTTTTCATCAGTTGCTAAATTTTTGTCAATTCGCTTTACTTCATACGCAAACTTATCATTCAAAAATTTGTATAAAAAAACCTGGGTTATAATTTTAAATTCATTTCCATCGTTGCCCAAACCGTAATTGGCGCAAACTCCTTTTAGTTCATCAATTAATGCTTTTACTTTATTTTCAAAATCTTTTGTTGTCATATTTATTCAATTACAAAATTTTTTAAATTATTTTATTTCTATTTAGCACGCTAATTACCAATCGCTTCATTGTTTCCATTTCTTCTGGTTTGCTAGAAGCAATAAACAGCGTTAAACTTGCTAAAGTATCGTTACTAATTATGGGTTGATTTTGGTTATTAAAAAGCATTTTGTTATGCTGTAAAAACTTCAAAAAACAAGCAGCTGCAATACGTTTATTGCCATCTACAAAAGAGTGGTTTTTAACCACGAGATATAAAAGCATTGTTGCTTTTTCTTCAATTGAAGGATAAAAATCTTTAGTTTCAAATCCTTTTTCTATTTGAGCTACGGAACTTTGAAAGCTTTTATCCTTTTCTTTACCAAATATATCTGAATCAAATTCGGCTAGCATTTGATTGATGAGTTTTTGATATTCTTCTAAACTTGGATACTGTGCTTCTTTTGTAGTTAAACCTTTAGCATCTAATTGTTCGTGGTCGTAATCATCTAATAAGCTTAAACCTTTGGCAAAAACAGCAAGCCATTCATTATCTACTGTTTTTTCTTCAATAGCCCTACTTAAAATGTGAATACCATCTTTTAATATTTGTACTTCTTGTTCTTTTTGTGCTAAACGTTTTTCGTTAATAGCTTGACCTTTAACTAAATAGTCTTTTAAAACACTATTTGCCCATATTCTAAATTGTGTTCCTATTTGTGACTTAACCCTATAACCTACAGATATTATTACATCTAAATTGTAATGTTCTACATCTTTTGTTTGTGTTTTTCCTTCTATAGCACCGTGTTGAGTGGTTGTCGCATATTTTGCGACAACCACTTTTTTATTCAGCTCTCCTTCTTTAAATACATTGTTTATATGCTTACCAATAGTCTTAATATCCCTATCAAATAAAGTAGCAAGTTGATTTCTATTTAACCAAACAGTTTCGTTATCAAGCTGAACAGAAACTTCAACTTGATTGTCTTTAGCTTGAAATATTATTATTTGATTTTGTTCTTTCATAATTCATAATTCGTAATTTCTAATTCTCAATTCGTAATTCTAGGCTATTCTTCCGTGGTATTCGTTTGTATATTCTTTTGCTACTAAATTTATTATTCGTTTCGATTTATCAAGGTCAAGCGGAATATTCTTCTTTTTAAATTCCCCAATTACAAGGCGAGCAATCATTTTATCTACAAAACTTTCATTTTCCAATATTTTTGCATTTTGTAAAATTTGATTGTCTACTTTTTCTTTTATTTCGCTCAATACTTCAAATAATTTTTGTTCGCTGTCTGTTAATGGATCTTTTTCCATTAACCGTTTGTGAATACGAGCATATTTTGCATCGTTTTCATATTTTGCTTTGATCAATTCATTTTTTCGCTCTAATTCTTTTGCTTTGGAATAAATTGCCTCTAAGGCTATAATATTGGCTTCCATTTCTTCTTTGGTTACCTCGCTTAAATTTTTCTTTTTAAACAGCCGTTCCAATTCTTCTTTCAAAGAAATAAACATAGGGTCTTTTTGATCAAAATTATTTGCTAAACCTTCTCTGGTTCTTTGCAGGATATTTTTTAACTGATCCGCCAAAATCATTTCTTCCTCTTTCACTTTTGTAAAAGCAAACAATACATCTTCTAACGCAATGTTTAAAATGTTGGTGGTATCCACATTATTTTCTAATGCTTCTTTTGTATTTAAAAGTGCCAAATGATTGTTTGCTTCTCGGGATAAAATGGTTAGTTTTCTAAAATCCAGTTTTTCTAACAAATCGTAATTACCACTCAAACGGATTAAATTGTACAAACTTTTGGCATTGTTTAATGCTTTTACAATCTCTAACATTTGTTTTCGGTCACTTATCTGCGTAATTTGTTTTGAAAAGATTTCTGCATTTTTAGTGTCGAAATAAAACAAAGCATCTTTAATTTCTTTAACCTGAATTTCAATTTCTTCTTGTGATAAAAACAAATCAGAATAATACTGCATTTCATCGCCTAATTCCTCTTGTAACTCATCAAAATAGGCTTTATTGGTTTTGTCAAACTCACTTTGAATGTCAGCAAAATCAACTACGTAACCGTATTTAAAATCGTTGTAGGTTCTATTTACACGTGTTAAAGTTTGCAATAAATTATGTGATTTAATCACTCTGCCAATGTATAATTTCTTCAATCGTTTGGCATCAAAACCAGTTAAGAGCATATTGTAAACAAAAAGTAAATCAATTTTTCCTTCTTTAAAATCTTCAACCCAATCTTTTCTCTCTTGTTTGGTGCCAATATCGTGTAAAATTAAAGCTGCTGTAGTTACTTTTACATTTTTTTTCTTTTGATTGCCGTAACTTGGTTTCGGTTCAGCTGCTAATGGCATTTTTTCAAAGTTGAAATTTTCATTTTCTGCATATTTTGAAGTGAAGATTTCAAACATCATTTTTGCCTGGTCTGAAGAATCACAGACTACCATAGCTCCAATGGTAGCATCATTCATTGAAATTCGACTTTTTTCAAAATCAGAAACAATATAATCCAACATAGGTTCAACAAACTTATGATGAGAATACACCACTCTTTTATCCGCATCACCTTTTAAAATTTGAATTTCTTCTAAGGCTTTTTCCAGCGTTAATTTATAACTCGTTTCAATTTCTTCACGAATTAAACGAAGCGTATATCCATCAGCAATCGATTTATTGTAATAATATTTATGAATATAATTTCCAAAAAGTGATTTAGAATTGAAATCATCTCCTAAAAGTGGCGTTCCTGTCAATCCAATTTTTATTGAATTTGGATCTGAATCTTTAAGGTTTGCTAAAAAACTGCCTTTTGGATTGTAACTTCTATGAACCTCATCTAAAAAGTAAATTCGCTGTAAACTTAAATTATAATCTGTATTCCGAATTACATCTGGGTCATCCTTAAATTTTTGAATGTTCACCACGGTAATCTCCGCTTTTCCAGAATTATTTTCTACTGCTTTTGTTGATTTTATAGTGCGTGCAAATTCATCTCTTGAATTTACGTTATGAACAATTAACCCTCTGCTTTTAAATTCTCTACCTGCTTGAATTAATAAATCCAATCTGTCTACAATAAAATAGAATTTAGGAACAACGTTCTCTTTTTGATAATAATCGGTTAAAAATTTGACATTATAATATGCCAAAGCAGTTTTGCCACTTCCCTGAGTATGCCAAATTATCCCTTTTCTCACTCCTTCATATAGCTTTTTCTCAATTGCTTTTGTAGCAAATAACTGAGGATAACGCATAATATGTTTTTCTATTCCATTTTTCTCATTTACATAAGCAATGGCATATTGTAAAATAAAGGACAAACGTTCTTTACTAAACATTGAAGTGCAAATTCTGTTGGTAGGTGTATCAGGATTTTTATTTGTTAAAAATTCTGGACTGTATTTGATACCAACTAAATTGGTGTCTTTTAATACCTCATTTTCAATAACATCATCTTCTTCGCTTAACAATGTTGTTAAATCCAGTTTTTCTTCTTCTCTAAAATAATTAAAATTAGGCTTATAATAAGAGGGTGAAGCATAAAAAGCACCTTCAATTGGAGAAGAAGAACCATCATCATATTCCATATTGTTTGAAAACACCATCAATTGTGTAATGTTCACAAATTTTCTGAATTTCTTATTTTGAAAACGGGTATTAATTCGCTCTCTTTCCGCCAGAATACCATCTTTATTGTTTGGTTTTTTTACTTCAATAAAAACCAATGGCATTCCATTAATTAATAAAATAATATCAGGTCTAAATTCGTCTTCGTCTTTTTTATACGTTAATTCTGTTACAACATTAAATGTATTTTTATCAAAATCTTCAAAATCTATTAACTTA
>JBAZGP010000160.1:0-7585 GCA_041652835.1 Lutibacter sp.
GCTTTAAGATGGTTTCATCAATGTACTGTTCAAATTCGTTTATAGGTATTTGCATTTATTAAGCGATTACTATTTTTTCTTTAAATCCATTAAGGGTCTTCCTATATTTAATACCAATTGAATTTTTAAATGTTGTATTAAAAATTTGAATTGTTTTTAGTTCAGTTTAGAAAAAAAATTTAAGCATAGCCATAGCTATGATTCCATTTTATGACGACAAATGAGCTAAAAAGAAACGAATTTTATACGACATTTGAATGTTTAATTGGTATAAAGGCTACAATTTATCTGTTATTTTTTTATTGGCATTAAATAAAAAATAGCTTTTTTGTAAACTTCGGTTGAGTAAGCGAATACCCATGAAAAAATTTTACTGGTGATTAGAAAAGCCTTTACAAACTATGATTAACACCCCCTTAAAAGATTATGCTGCTTCTCCTTTTCAAATTCTTTGCCTATAACCCTTAATTATTCTGATAACGAATTTAAAAAACTTCTCTAAAATACGAAGTCTATTTATGCTCAAATATAATATTTTTTTCAGTTTTAGGTATTTTTACGACATGGAACGGATGCGCAATATCTTGGGTTATGCCTACGGTTAAATTGTCAATATTGACTATAATGTTTTGTTGATTTTCAATTACACTTATGATATCAATACTGGTAGTGCTATTTTTAATCGCAAAAACTGATAGACAAATATACTTATCAAAATCAAAAGTAACAAAAACGGGGCAGCACTTTAAAAAGTACTGCCCCGTTTTTTATAGACCACTTATGTTATTTATCATTATCAACAGAATAAGCATAAATTGGAACATATATTAAGGTTAATAATGTACCTATCAATAAGCCACCAATAGCGACATCCGCTAACGGACTCAAACGCTCTAATCCAACAGCTTGTTCTAAAGCAATAGGAATCATACCTGCAATGGTGCCAAATGCAGTCATTAAAACTGGGCGAAAACGCACACGAACACTTTCGATAGCACTTTCAAATGGACTTTCGCCATTTGCACGGTGGTGTTGATAAAAGTCTATCAACAATACCGCATTTTTAATAATAATACCAAATAGTAATAAAATTCCTAAAAGACTAGGCATACAACTTGGTTTTTGAAATAACAACATTCCCCAGCTAGCGCCTATTAATGACAATGGTAAGACCAATATCATAATAAAAGACATTCTAACCGATTTATAAATGGCAATTAACACCATTAATAAAATAATAATACCTAAAGCTATAGCCTTTAACATTCTGGCAAAGCTGTCGTTTATAGTAGCTATATCCCCTTCTTGGGTCACTACCACATCATTTAAATTTTTGACTTTTGCTAAAGCGATATTCGCATCATCTGTTATATGTGTTATTGGACGTTTGTCCCTGTAGCCATTTACATCTACACTATACAACATTTTATCTCGTTCAATTTTAGCATAAGTGAGTTGCTTTGAAATTTTAGCCAAAGATTCTAAAGGAATCTCACCAAATTTTGACTGAATAGGCAACAGTCTTAAAGTTTGTTCATTTTCGCTAAATTTACCTTTTAAATACAATCGAACATATTGGGTATTCATAGATTGAAAATTGGCATTTAAACCGACTATTTGTCCTTTTATTGGAATTTGCGCCGCAATATCAAACGGCGTTAAGCCATAACTTAATGCTTTGTTTTCATCAATATCTAACACAATTTCACTTACATCTTTATCCCAACTGGTAGAAACAGAGGTTAAGCCCTTTATCGTTGCAATTGCCTCGCTTACTTGATGTGTTTTATCTGTTAAACCATCCACAACAGGCGATCTTAACCTTATATCAAGTGGTGCTTTTACCGAAGAAAGTGCAGTCGCTCCAAAATCATAAACATCATTTCGTTTTAACCCTTCCAATGTAGAAATCTTATCTCTTATAATATCTTCAATTTCCCACATGGTTAGTTTTCTGTTGAAACGGTCAACGCAATTAATGGTAATTGTTGCTTCTGAAGGTAAATTGCCACTTCCTAAACTTAAAACACCTGGTTCTGTACCTAAGGCAACAGAACTTCTATCTGCCCAATCTTGTTTGTGTAACCAAGTTAAAAAAGGGATTAATTTTTCCTCGGCGCTATTTACGGTTTCGTTAGCGCTAAAAGCGACTTGGGCTTTTATAATACCTGTATCCATTGGTGGCATTGCATCTTTACCAATAGTTGGCATAATACTGCCCATACTTATTGCTAATAATATAACAACTCCTAGTGTTAAACCTACTCTTCTTAAAACTTTACGTTTTCCATTAGAAAATTTAATCACATTTACATAAGGTTCTACCAATCTTCCAACTGAATTTTCATAAGCACGATCAAACCACAATTCGACTTTTGTTTTCTTAAATCCCTTTTTGTACAACCTTTTTAATAATTGTGGAATAAATGTTATAGAAATAAAAAATGAAATAATAAGTGCCACAATTAGGGTAAATATTAACGGCTTGAATATTTTTTCTGGATATCCACCTATATACATCAAAGGAAATATTATGGCAATAGTTGAAATAGTTCCAGCAAAAACTGGTGCAATAACTTCTTTAGTGCCATTAATAATGGCCGTTTCTAAATCTTCTTTGAGTTCATTGAGGTGCCGTTCAACATTTTCCAATACTACCACTGCATCATCGGTTAACATACCCAATGCTAAAATAATAGCTGTATAAATGATAACGTTCAATTCACCGCCAGTTAACCAAATAACGGCAATAGTTGCAAAAAACACCATTGGTATAGACAAACCGGCCGCAATAATAGCTCTATAATTTCCTAAGAAAAACATCACTACAACTAAGGTAAAAATTATGGCATCGCGTAAAGCATCCAACATATTAGAATTTGCTGTCTCAATAAGATTGCGTTGTGTGTCTGCAATTTCAAAATTAATACTAGGATATTCAGCTTCCAAGATTTTCATTTCTGCCCTTGCTGCTTTACTAACATCAAGCACACTTCCTCCTGGGGCACGTTGAATAGACAAAGCAATAGCAGGTTTTGCATTACCAATATAACCAATTGTTCTTTTTTGATAGCTCCAAGTAACATCTGAAACATCTCTTAAACGGACATTAGGCAAAATATTGATGTTTTTTATTCTTTCAATTTCATCTCTTTCGCCGTAAAAGGTAATGGTATAAAAACTGTTATCGCCTTTTACGAAACCTATAGGCATGTCTTTATTTAAAACTTGTAAGGCTTTAGAAATAGATTCAAAATTAACATCATAACGCTTTGCTTTAAATGGATCAACTTCAATATTTATAGCACTTTCATATCCTCCAAAAACTTCAACATTACCTATATCTTTATTGCTTAATAGTTGGGGTTTTATAAAACTCTCAGCTATTTTTCTAATATCAACAACGCTTATATTATCATTCTTTGGACTCAAAGAAATTACATCAACAGGCATTGTAAAATCACCTGCTGTATAAATAGCCGGGTTAACATTTGCCGGTAATTTCCCTTTAGCAATAGATAAAGCATTAGCCACATCAACAGCTGCTGCATTTAAATCCTTTTTGTATCCAAAATCAGCTTTTACTATGGAAAAATTAGCCACATTAATAGAGCTTACATTGGTTACCAAACCCAATCTTGAAATCTCTTGTTCAATTGGTTTTGAAACGGTATTTGCTGCTACTTGCGCTGTGGCTCCAGGCACATTGGTAATTACAATTACTTGTGGTGGATTTGCATCTGGGAATAGATTTTTTGGCAAAGTAATTAAGGCATATATCCCCATAATAAAGAAACCTCCAATAATTGCATAAAGCATGTAAGGACGTTTATAAAAATACTCGAACATAACTTTTTATTTTTGAGTTATTATAGTTAAACCTGCTAAAAGTTTTAACAAAATATCTTGTTTCGCGACTACTATTTCTTTCCCTTCAATATCCGTATTGCTTACCACCAAACCATCTTCACCAGTTTGAATAATGCTTACCAGAACAGCTTTGGCTTTGTTATTGTCATTTATCAAAACAAAACTTTTTCCGTCACGATTAAGTACTGCATCAAATGGTAATTTGATGGCGTGACCTTCAAATACAATTACATTAACCTCAATTCTATCACCAGTTGTAGCGCCTTTTGAATCCACATATACTTTGTATTCTGCCAGATTGTTAAAAGTGCTATTTAAAGCAATAACAGGATAGTTTTTGTTATTAAAATTCACTCCGTAGATTTCTAAATCTGTTGGAACTCTTAATAATAAATAAAAACCATTGGTAGCACTAATATTGGCTACTGGAAGTCCGGGAAGGCACATATCGCCGACATTAACCAATGTTTTTGATATAATCCCGTCAACAGGAGATGTAATTGTAGCATAAGTTAGGGTATTTACAACATCGATTTGACTTTGTTGTGAAGCGTTTAATTTGGCTTTTAAAGTTTCTAATTCACTTTCCTCTTTTTGGTATTGTTCAATTGAAGCACCTTTTATAGCCAATAATTCTTTAGTTCTTTGATGTGTTTCTTCTAAATTTTTAAGTGAAGTTTGTGCTGCTTTGATTTGCGATTTTAAACTAACAGCATTTGTTTGAATAGAAGTATTGTCCAATATGGCAATAACCTCTCCTTTTATAACTTTTGAACCGCTTGG
The DNA here is from genome assembly GCA_041652835.1 of Lutibacter sp. Lineage (GTDB taxonomy): Bacteria > Bacteroidota > Bacteroidia > Flavobacteriales > Flavobacteriaceae > Lutibacter. The sequence goes on from JBAZGP010000160.1 coordinate 4,654, forward strand.
TTTAATGAACTTTACTCTGGCAGATACTTTTGATGATAGTTTTACATCTTTATCATTTTCTGTTTGAGCCAAATAAGGAAGTGTTAATGTTACATCTGCCAATGTGGGTATAAAAGTAGAAACTACAATACCATATTGTTTAGCAATTGGCAGATTGGCTTCTTTTCGTTTTGCATTAACCACTGCAAAGATGGCTAAAATTATAATCACAATGACTGCAATTATTCCTATTGTTCTTTTGTTTTTTCTCGTTTTCATTTTACCAAATTTTCAATGTTATTTCCATAAATTACTGCTAATTTCACTAATGTTTGCCATTTTTCGGCCTGTGTTTTATATAGTTTTGATTTTTCCAATACCAAATCATCTTCATATTTTAAATAATCTTCAATAGTTATTCTTCCAGATTAAAAACTCACTTTTTCAATGTATAGAATTTCTTCTTTATCTTGAATGCTTTGTTGGTATAAATTTTCAGATTTATACAGTAATAGCAAGCTGTTTTTTAGCTGAATAGCTTGAGATTTTAAGGACAGCTCTAATTTTTCAAATTCATTTGATGAAACATCATAGTTCAATTTACTTTTCTTAATTTGAGTTAATTGTTTTTTATCAAAAATAGGCATAGTGACAACTACTCCAATTGTTGAATAATCTGGACTGACTGAAATATCATTATTGTAAGCAATACCAGAGCTATACGTGTAGTTTGCCCTAAGTGCAATTGAAGGAAGTAATTTTTCCTTTTCGGCTCTGTAAGCCAATTTATCAGCCAAAACTTTTTGTTCTAATGGTTCAAGAGATTTTAAAGCGCTGCTATCAATTACACTAGATTCAAACATTTGGATAGGATTATCAACCCTAATTCCGGTAAGTGTTTCAATGGCAGAAATAGCTTGCTCTTTATTAATTGCAATTTCATTTTTTGAAGCTTCAGCCTGTTGGATACTACTGTTAATAATTAATAGACTAGACCCTGATGCTCTACCATTTTTAACTTGAGTTTCAATTATTTCTTTCGTTTTTAAAAGTGAGTTTCTTTTGCCATCCAATGCTTTTGTCAAAGCATCTAAATACAGTAAATTTGCATTAGAACTTACAATAATAGCTTCATTTTGTAATAAATTTATTTGTTGTTTGGCTTGTGCAGATTTTTGCAAGTGTTTCGCTTCGTTTGCAGTTGTATATATTGACTTAATAAATATGGGCATTGAAACACTAACACCAGCCTTAAATATTTGATCACTAAAAGGTTGGGGTATTTCTTGATGTTGAACCATATAAGAAGATCCATTTGGTGTAACTGGTACCATTCCTGTTGGATCGGAGGAACTATCAAAGCTGGAATAAGCAGAAATTGTTGGAAATAAATTACTAAATGCCATTTGTTTTCCTATTGTTGCATTTTCGGATGCCAAAACATCCCCTTTTGTTTGTGGATGTGTTTTTAAAGCACTAAATAAATTGTGTACGCTTTTAACCTCTTGAGCATTTATACTACCAAGGATTAAAAAGAAAAGGATTAGACCCATTATAAAAACTCTATTCTTCATTTAATGTTAATTTATGTATGTAAGCACTTACTTATTGATATAAATAATTTTTTTTAAGGATTTAAAATGCGTTTTAAAAGCACAAACATTCTGGTGCCAAATTCTTCGTGATTAAAATTTTCTTTATTTAAGACTAATTCAAAATTCAAAATTGTTGGAATTCCCATATAAAAGATTGTAAAATCATCAATATTTATTTGATTAGACCATATACCCTGAGAGACTCCTTCCTCAATAATTTGTTTTAACAGTGTTTTTTGGGATAGCAAAACTTTTAAGAATTTTTCTTTTAAATTGGAATCATTAGCGTGTACAGCTTGAGAAAATAACAATATTGTAATTCCTTTATTAAGAATTAAATAGTTTATTTGTTTACTAAAAAATGTAAATAATTTTTCTGAGGGTCCTAAATCCGAATTTGCAACTTCTTGCTGTTTAACCACTAAATTATCACACATATCATTAATAATAGACATTAAAATCTCCCTCTTACTGTTAAAATGCCGGTAAATTGCTCCTTCCGTAACGCCAACTTTTAATGCGATATTTTTGATAGACAATTTTGACATACCTTCTGTAGAAAGAATTTCTTGTACAGCTTGTTTAATTAAAATTTGTCGTGTTTCAGTATTTAATCGTTTCATTATTTAGAATTTATATATTTGAATGTTCATTTATAAAGATATTTTTATTTTTTAAGTTAGTTTGCAAAATTAAACAAAATAATTACATCAAAACAAAATTTAATAAATGTCGCTTAACTTATTTTCTTAATTCTATATAATCGTTTCTTTATTTCTAAATGTGAGCGCTCACTTACAAAGATATTTATATTTTTTTAATTAGCAAATTAAATTAGTAAAAATATAATATTAGCAAAATAAAATTTAATAAATGCGCTTAACTTTTTACCCCTATTTTCTAAATATCCACATAAAAAAGAAAATTACAGGATAAACTAAATTTTATCCTCAAATAAAAAATCAAATAAAGTTTAAATCTTATAAAAATAAAAAGCCACTTTAGTTATTTTATTTTGAGACAGCAACACCTCGCGTAAAAAATTCCTTAATTCTAACTAACAGGAGTTAGATATAGAAAAGAACAAAATATTTGAGAAAGAAAAAATAATTTTTATATTTTATATATTTAAAATCAGATATATACATAAAAAAGATCTCTATAATTTCAACCTCCTAAACTTCTTAAATTTTCTTTATTATCAATGAATTTTGCAAAGAATTTAAAAAAGCGAAGAAATTGTTCATTTAAATTATCCAACAGTAGAGTATTTAATTACCAAAATAAAAAAAAATTAGAAGAATAGCTTAATGCATTTACACAATAAAATAATGCTCAAGAAAAGAGCAATCATTGAA
>JBAZGP010000161.1:0-7583 GCA_041652835.1 Lutibacter sp.
TTCTCTAATCTTTAATCAAACCACAACCACGGCCACTCTTTAATTGAATTGTCTTTGAATATCGTTTTCTCTAATCTTTAATCAAACCACAACGCAACAACTATGTATAAAATTTAAACTTAAATATCGTTTTCTCTAATCTTTAATCAAACCACAACAAGTCTTGATACCATCCCTTACAAACTCTAATATCGTTTTCTCTAATCTTTAATCAAACCACAACTTCAAAACCATCATTATTTCTTTCGTCAATAATATCGTTTTCTCTAATCTTTAATCAAACCACAACTATATTTGTAAATACTGCAAACATAACAAAAATATCGTTTTCTCTAATCTTTAATCAAACCACAACTGTCTTTCGCTAAAGTATTTCCATCTATTAATATCGTTTTCTCTAATCTTTAATCAAACCACAACGAAAAATCGTTGCCAGCAAAAAATCGGAAAAACGATTTTTCGTTGTGGTTTGGCTGTTTAAGACTATTGTTTTTGTCATTCCGACAAAGGAGGAATCTCATATAGTTTGTTGTGCAATACTATGCCATGCCATCAGCATAACAAATTATGCGTTTAATCCCAATATTTCAATGAACGTGAAACAAACTAAATATTTATATTATTCTATCTCGTTTCCAAAAATATGATTTAAAGACCTAAAAGTTGGATTAAATTCGCGTATCAAATTCAATTTTTTTTCTCTACGCCATCCCTTAAGTTCCTTTTCACGAGCAATTGCCTGTTGCACCCAACCAAACTTTTGATAATATACCAAATGTTTCAAATTGAATTTGGCAGCAAAAGTCTTTTTTCCATTATCTATATTCTCTTTATGCTCAATTAAGCGCCTTCCCAAATTATTGGTCATCCCAATATAAAAAGTAGTACGATAATTGTTTGTAATTATGTAAACATAAAATGGATATATTCCTTCTGAAAATTCTATCATTCATTTTTATTTATCTCTATTATGCGATTCCTCCTTTGTCGGAATGACAAATACTATACTTTTTTTATTTCCCCCGAAACCGAAATTTTTACTTTTATTGGATTAAATGTGTCCCAGCCTGTTTTTCCTTCACCAAAACTTTGAATTCTAATATAAAACGGTTGAAAATTGTTTTGTATTGATGATTCTGTATTTAATCTAAATTCATAAAATTTTGAAGATAGTTTCTGCACTCTATACAAACTTTCCTTCAAAGCTTTATAGTCCGGATTTTCCCAATCAATTTCATCTTCATTTAAACCTAAAATAAACATATCATTAATATGCAAGGTGGTAACTATTTCTTTTCCATCACTTGGTAATTGATAAACCGGATAACCTTTTCTTTTTCGTTCTACAACAGTCCAAAATGTAACCACCTTTTCTTTTAGGTTTCCATTTTCGTCTTTATAAATAAGCACATGATGGTTATTTCTTGGATTTACCCATTGGTTTATGTTGTCTTTTAATTTTTCTGCACCGCCAATATTTTCTTTCATTCTAACCTTTAAAATTGGAACAGGATTTCCATTTTTATTGGGCAAGAAAATTTGAGGTTGCTTTACGCCGTTTTCATCAACAATAAAAAATGTATTTGCAGGTATTTTATCTTTATCAAAACCGGCTAATTCATTTACTTTTTTGAGAATTAAATTTTTTATGGTTTCATCCACTACTTTTTCAAGTTGTTTTTGGGTTGTTAGACTATCAATGGGTTTTCTAACATGAAAAGCTTCTTCACCAAAAGGTGCAGTTCTTTTACCAAAAACTGTTTCTTTATGCAATTGCCCACGTGCCGCAACGCCTACATTTTTATATGTTTTTCCGTTTTTCTCCGTTTTATGAGTTCTTACAGTTATTACATTATTTAAGCGTTTATGAGAAACCAAAATTTGTTCAACTGCTTCTTCTGCATCAAAACGAAATGTTTCCCATGGCATTGGGAAATTTTTTAAATCATAATTTCTATTGTATCTGTTCCATTTAGAAAGTTCTTGTAAATAAGTGACTTTACCGCAAGCCATAACTAATGCATCAATTGCGTGATGGCGATGGTCTTCTCTTGTTTTTTCATTTCCATCATTTAATATAGAATTTAAGCCCCATTTTTGGCGTAAATTTGAAGTCATTTGACCAGGCGAAACGGAAACTTTTTTACATATTTTATTTAAATAGTCCTTTGCTTCTTTGCTAATATAGCGAGTGTCATTTAATTGTCGTGAAGAAAAATCATCATCAAATTTTTGCTGCACAAATCGCTTAAATTTTTGATAGGAGTTTGGATATTCCTTTGTATCCGAAAATAATTTTAAAGCTCGTTCTTTTATGGCTGCCCAATTACCTAAGTCATCTCCATAAAATTCAAAAGGTGTTTTATTTCCTTTTTTTCTGTTTTCATCAGCCCAGCATAATGTTTTATTATTAAAACTGTCATTTAAAGAACGACTCCAAGGATGGATATGTTCAATTTGAACTTCACCTGTAAATAATTTATGCAAGGGTATTTGAACACCTGTATATGGACAAGTATGTTTACACTCTTCCCACAATTTAAAAAGTAAAATATTATCGTGAGTTATTCTTTGTCCTTCTTCCTCCAGTCTGTCTTTTATCCTATCATTTTCTCTTTCTAATCGTTTTTGATCTTTTCTAATAGAATTTCGTTGTGATTTTGATATTTTTAAATCGCGTGCCATTTCCACCTTTATCTCATTTATTACTCCAAATTGTTCAATTAATTCGTTTACTAATTTTCGCAATTCAAACAATGCTGTAATTACAATAGGATTTCTAATGGATTGTATTTCTTTGTCGGCTTCTGCGTTAGTTGGCAACTTTTGTAAAATAGTTGTTGCTTCAATAGTTGCTGAATGATGATAGAGTTTTTTCAAAGCCACGTCATTCAAATCAAATTCATTTCTTAATACCTTTTTAACTGTTTCTATAAAACCTCCTGAAATTTTAGAACGAACAATATCTTCAATATTATCCGTTATAAAAATTTTTTTATCTTGTGCTAAGGTTTCCCATTTTGAACCAAAAGCATTTTTAATTCCGCCTAAAACAACTGCAACATCATACGTAAAGCCCATTTTAAGAAAAGGTAAAATATTTCCAATTGCCTTTCTGCTTAAACTTGCATAACCATCTTTTACATTGAATTTTGAAATTGCTACAGCTTGTTCTTCATTAAAACTCCAATTCTTTAGCGCATATTCTTTCAAATTAGATTTACTGTCAAAGAAATACAACACATGCCAAATATCTTCTTGTTCTTTCTCTGAAAGCTCAAACCATTTTTTGCCAAAAAATTTCTTGTTAGACAAATTGGAAATGGTATGCGTTCCTACTATTTTATCATCATCTTTATAGTTGAATTTAAACTCGGCACTTTCTTTTCCTATTGCTTTTCTTAACTTTTTAAAGTCAACTTTTTCATTTGACAATAATTGTTCAATAATTTTATTTTTATCTTCTTGAGTAATTTTTTTTCCATTATATTCAACTGTATTTACCCATTGATAAATTCTAAACTGCTCAAAGGGAATTGCACTAATTGGACATTTTGTTTTTGTAGGTTCAAAAGTACAGTTCCCAACCAGATGCTTTTGAGAACGCAATGGTCGTTGATGGAATAATATCCCATCTTCTTTGTAACCATCTGTTTTTCTCCCGCCAAAAAATTGTTTTAAATCATCATTTAAAGCGGTATGAAATTGTTTTTGTTTTTCCCAAATTAGTTCAAATTCATCTACATACATTTTTCTTGTAGTGTATCTATTTCTAATTCGTTCCAATCCATTAATAAACGGTTGATTTTCCTTAGGATAAATTTCAAATAAGTAAGAACCCAAAGTTTTGTCTTGAATACTTTCTAAAGTTTCATTTATGCCTATTTTTCCTTCTTTTGGATTTCCTTTAAATATTGTTCCATCATCACTTCCACCTTTTCTGCTATTACTCAAAAATCCACGTCTTTGAATTAAATGATAAAATAACCTACCTATTTCTTCTAATGTTAATTTTTCAGATAATGCTTTATTTCGCAATTCATAAGGATTTAAGACAAACCATTCTTTTAATTTTTCAGAAGGAAATTGTTTTGTTTTTTTCCAATTATCAAAATCATTTTCAATTAATGGACACATTTTGTGTTGTGAAAGTGCTTTTAATAGTATTTTTTTTCTCAACCTTCTTCTAAAAAATTGACGCCTAACTCCTCTTGCTCCTGTTCTACTGGCATTTTTTGAAAGCTCGCCATCACCATCTCCTAAATTATCTACTCCCATTGGAAATATCCTACTTCCAATTCCTAAAATTTTATTTTGTTCATCGTCCACTATCGCCCAGCCAATAGAGTTTGTTCCCAAATCCAAACCAAGTATTTTTGTCATAAGTAAGTATTTATAAAATTAGCAATTATTACAAGATTTAAATTTACTTATTAATTATTTAATAATCAATATAAATTGCTATATTTGGTAGGTGAAAAAATTACTCTAATCTTTAATCTTATCACAATAAGGCTATATGCCGTAGATGAAAATCTTTAGTCCTGCTTCGGTGGGACTTTTTTTTGTTGTTTTATATAGTGCAAAATGTTTGGTTAAAAAATTACTTTTCCCATTTATTTATGTGAATTCCCTATCAATTTTTACAATAAAACTTATCTTTAAAATTACGAGAAAATAAGATTTTTATGAAAGAAAGAATGGGAAGATTTATATAAGTCATACATTTGATAAATTATTTTAATATTCACATCCAATAGATGAAATTTATTTTTTTAATAGCGGCTTTTAATGCTTTCTTTTTTGCAATTTTATTGTTTCAGAAAAAACCAAGGGCTTTACACGATAATATTTTAATATTGTGGTTGTTGTATTTGGGGCTATTTATTGGCGTTTATTCCTTTTATTCACACGAGTTATTTACTCATTTTCAATTATTATCCATCAGTTTTACTTCGCTATTTTTATTGCATGGCGTATTCTTGTTTTTTTACATTTTGTCATTAGTATCTTCTAAAAATATTTTTAAGAAAATAAATTTCCTCCATTTTGCGCCATTTGTGTTGTTTAACGCTTATCTTTTGGTGATTTTATTTTTTCCAGCTATTTCAGCAAAGATTCGATTGGATTATGCACAAGAAAATATTTCTCCACCATTTTTATTTGTTTTCTTTTTAATAGTCACCATATTATCTGGCCCGTTATATTTTATAGCATCCATAAGATTGTTTAAAAAATTGGATATCAATATTTTCAACAATTTTTCTTCTTCGGAAGAAATTGACTTGGTGTGGCTAAGAAAACTTGTTTATGTTTTTGGTATTATTTGGACTGCATTAATCATAATTACCGTAATTCATCATGTTTTTAATTTATTTTCAATGGTTTTTTGCACTGATGGATTATTTCTTTCCCTGTCGGTTTTTGTAATTTTAATTGGTTATTTCGGATTAAAACAAAAAGTTATTTTTAGCGATGAATTAGAAAATGAACCATTCTTTGTGGAAGAAACAAAAATTAAATATGCAAGTTCACGATTAACGGAAACCGAAGCAGAACAATATATGAATCAACTTAAAGACTTAATGGCTTCAAAAAAACCCTTTTTAAACCCAGATTTAACGTTGTTGCAGTTGGCTTCTGAATTGGATATTTCAACACATTATTTATCGCAAATTTTAAATGAAAAATTCAACCTCAACTTTTTCGATTATATCAATCAGTTTAGGGTAGAAGAAGTTAAAACAAAAATAAATAATCCAAAATTTGAAAATTATTCACTCTTGGGTATTGCGTTTGATTCGGGCTTTAATTCAAAATCGGCTTTTAACAGAATCTTCAAAAAATTTACAAATCAAACTCCTTCACAGTATAAATCTGCTGTTACTATACATTGAACCTTCTTTTCATCTAAATACACAGTGTCTCTAATTATAAGTTAGCACCTATCTTTTACTATTAAACAAGTCCTACTTTATCGGTTAAGGCGATTGACACTGTTTTCCGCTCTAATTTTGTCCAAGAATTTAATCATAAAAATAATTTAAAAAAGTAAAATCATGGAAACAAAAATTAAAACACAAGTAGAAAAAACAAACAGAAAAGCAGGGGCTGTAAAAAATATAAAATTTGGTGTATTGCCCATATTTTTATTTACAATCTTAATGTTCTCATCACAAGCAACCTTTGCCCATTGTGATTCTTATGACGGACCGGTTATTAAAGATGCCGTTAAAGCGCTTGAAACAAACAATGTTGATTTGGTTTTTAAATGGTTGGATAAAAGTCAAGAAAAGGAAATTACCGCTTTATTTAATAAAACCTATCAGCTTAAAAGTGGAGATAAAGAGGTTTATGCTATCGTGGAAAAACATTTCTTTGAAACATTAGTGCGTCTTCATAGAGAAATAGAAGGTGCGCCATATACCGGATTGAAACCTGCAGGAACTACAAAACAAATTATTCAAATGACGGATAACGCCATAAATGTTGGTAGTGTAGATGGTTTTTTGATAAAATTGAACAAACATATCGAAAAAGTAGTTCGCGAAAAATATCAAAAGGTTTTGGAGCTAAGCAAAGTGAAAGACAATTCAGTAGCACAAGGCAGGAAATATGTAGAAGCCTATGTAGATTATACGCATACTATTGAAGCCATTGACGATTTGCTTTCACATAAGGAATAATCAGAAAATACCAAGCAATTGGTGTTATAATATAAAGAAAAAATGAAAACAGAAAAAATTCAATTAGAAGAACTCACTTGTCCAAGTTGCATCACAAAAATAGAAAGTGTGTTGTCAAAAGAAGAAGGTGTGGAAAAAGCCAAAGTGCTTTTTAATGCAAGTAAAGTAAAAGTAACCTATAATGAAGATAAAATATCAGGAAAACATATTACCGATTTAATTGGAAAGTTGGGATATAAGGTAAAAAACACGTAAATATTTACTTTAAATTGAATACGGAAAAATCCCTTCATGAGGGATTTTTCCTTATGTAGTTCGGCTATTCAGCATAAAACAAACGATTTTTTATAAAGCAATCAACAAATTAAAAAAACAAACAGATGAAAATAAATCAAAAAAACAGATTGATAATTGCTTCCGGCTTTTTGCTTTTTGCTGCTTTTATAGGATATCTTCTAAAGTTGAATGGCCTGTTGATAAATATTCTTTTAATCGCTGCTTCCGTTATTGCAGGATTTCCAATTGTAAAAAAGGCACTTCAGGCGCTTCGTATGAAAGCTTTCAGCATTGAACTTTTGGTGTCAATTGCCGTTATTGGTGCAATAATTATTGGCGAATATGTTGAGTCGGCAGCAGTTACTTTTCTGTTTTTATTTGGTGCTTTTTTAGAAGCAAGAACATTAGAAAAAACACGCTCTTCTTTAAAATCCCTCGTTAAAATGATTCCATTAGAAGCCACTGTAGAGCGAGATGGCAAACGGGTAACTATTCCTGCGGAAGAAGTAAAAAAAGGCGACCACGTTTTTATCCAATCTGGTGAAAAAGTGGCCATAGATGGTTGGGTTTTTTCTGGAACTGCTTTAATCAATGAAGCAACAATTACCGGAGAATCTGTGC
>JBAZGP010000162.1:0-7582 GCA_041652835.1 Lutibacter sp.
CCTACTGCCTTCAGCTTTCAGTATTGAGCCTTCAGCATTGAGCCTTCAGCTTTCAGCTTTGAGCCTTCAACCTTCAGCCTTCAACCTTCAGCTTTGAACTTTCAGCCTACTGCCTACTGCCTACTGCCTATTGCCTATTGCCCATCAAATCCTTACCTTCGTCTTTTTAAAAACCGAATGTCAATCAATAACTTAAACACTTCAATTTCTTATTTAAAAGGCGTGGGTCCCGGAAGAGCTGATTTGCTGAAGACGGAACTGGGTATCCGAACGTATGGCGATTTGGTGAATTTTTTTCCAAATCGATATATTGACCGATCTCAGTTTATGAAGATCAATCAATTACAGCAAAATACTTCGGAAATTCAAATTTTAGGAAAAATTACGGAGTTGCGCACGGTACAACAGGTAAAGGGAAGTCGTTTGGTGGCCACATTTGCCGATGAAACTGGTACTATGGAATTGGTATGGTTTAGGGGCGCAAAATGGATTAAAGAAGCCATTAAACTCAATACGCCTTATGTTATTTTCGGAAAAACAAACTATTTTAAGGGGTTGTTTTCAATGCCACATCCTGAAATGGAATTGCTAGCAGATTATAATAAAAGTTTGAGAACTGCCATGCAACCTGTATATCCTTCTACCGAAAAATTAGTGAATAAAAATGTGACCAATAGGGTGATTTCCAAAATGATGCAAAGTTTATTTGAAGCTTTAAATGCGAATTTCAAGGAAACGCTTTCTCTTTCGGTAATCGAAAAATTACAGTTGATTTCAAAGAATGAAGCTTTGCTGAATATTCATTTCCCAAGAAATCAGGAATTGTTGACTAAGGCTCAAAACCGACTTAAATTTGAGGAGTTCTTTTTTATTCAGTTGCAATTGCTTCGGAAAAAATTAATCAGAAAAGCAAAATTCAAAGGCTATCCTTTTTTGAAAGTGGGAGATTATTTTAATCATTTTTATAAGAACAACCTTCCTTTTGAACTGACCAATGCGCAAAAAAGGGTATTGAAAGAAATTCGGAAAGATATGGGTTCCAACGCACAGATGAACCGATTGCTTCAGGGCGATGTAGGCTCGGGAAAAACCATTGTGGCGCTGCTCACCATTTTAATTGCTTTGGACAACTCATTTCAGGCTGCGTTTATGGCGCCTACAGAAATCCTTGCTATCCAGCATTTTAATGCGCTATCTACCCTTTTAAAAGGAATGAATGTGAACGTAAAATTGTTGACAGGTTCAACCAAAGTAAAAGAAAGGAAAGTCCTTCACCAGCAACTGGAATCGGGCGAACTGCATATTTTAATAGGAACGCACGCTTTAATTGAAGATAAGGTGAAATTTCACAATTTGGGCATTGCCATTATTGATGAACAGCATCGTTTTGGAGTGGAACAACGGTCGAAAATGTGGCAAAAAAATCAGTTACCGCCGCATATTTTGGTGATGACAGCCACGCCAATTCCACGCACTTTGGCCATGAGTTTGTATGGCGATTTAGACATTTCCGTAATTGATGAACTGCCACCCAACCGAAAAGAAGTGGTAACGGCGCATCGCTATGATGCAAACCGACTTTCAGTATTTAAATTTTTGAAGGAGGAAATTGTCAAAGGCAGGCAGGTTTATGTGGTGTATCCTTTAATTAATGAGTCGGAAGTTATGGATTATAAGGATTTAATGGATGGCTACGAAAGTATTACCCGCGAATTTCCCAAACCAAATTATCAGATTAGCATTGTGCACGGACAAATGCGTGCAGAAGATAAAGCTTATGAAATGGACCGTTTTAAAAAAGGCGAGACACAAATTATGGTGGCAACTACAGTGATTGAAGTTGGGGTGGACATTCCGAATGCAAGTGTGATGGTGATTGAAAGTGCCGAGCGTTTTGGTTTGTCACAATTGCATCAGTTGCGCGGCAGGGTGGGGCGCGGCGCCGAACAAAGTTATTGCATATTGATGTCCGATTTTAAACTTTCGAGCGATGCAAAAGTGAGGTTAAATACAATGGTGGAAACCAACGATGGATTTAAAATTGCGGAAGTGGATTTAAAATTAAGAGGTCCAGGAAATATGATGGGAACCCAGCAAAGTGGTATCTTGAACCTAAAAATTGCCGATATTGTTAAAGATGCAACACTGTTGAAAACTGCAAGAAATATGGCAATGGAACTGTTGGATAAAGACCCTGATTTAAATGCACCGGAAAACAGGTTTATCAGGGTTGCCTATCAGGAGCTCAGCAGGGACAGTACACTTTGGGTGAATATAAGCTAACAAAAAAGGGTCTCAGAGAAGTTATCTTTTAAAATGAATTCTTTGGCCAACTACAGCTCCAATTTCATTTTTTAGTTTAACTTTTCGGAAACCCTTAAAGAACAATAAAACAAATCAATCAATCAATCTAATATTTTAAAACCAACTTAAACTTACTTTTTAAGCATTGGTTATTTTTTCTGAATGCCTACTCAACAATGATACGATTTACTTTTTGATGTAACTGTTAAAGAAATTATAAATTAATTTTTATGATTGAAAATTAAAAGATGAAATGTCTTTGCAAAAAGGCGATAGCCGCCGAAAGCCCCCTAACCCCCAAAGGGGGAATTATTAAGTGTAACTGAGAAAGTGAGAAGTGTGTCATGGTATAGGCTGATGATTTCACTGCGTTTCTCCCGATTGCTTTCGGGACGCAAAGAGGTGTCATTGCGAGAAGGCGATAGCCGCCAAAGCAACCTGCCCTCAACTACCGCAAAGTTATACCGGAACAGATTACTTCATTTCACTGCACATCATTGCAAGAATACATCATTCTTTTTTCTCTATTACAAAAAAACCACTATGAAACCAAACAACTGAATTGTATTTTTTATCTTTGCCTTTCGTTAAAAAATGAAACACTTATGAAAATATCATACAATTGGTTAAAGCAATTTTTGAAGATTGACTGGGAAGCAGAGAAAACAGGAGAATTGTTAACCGATTTAGGACTGGAAGTTGAAGGTATAGAAACCGTTGAATCCATAAAAGGAAGTTTGGCAGGTGTGGTTGTGGGTAAAGTGTTAACCTGCATCCAGCATCCAAATGCCGACCGATTAAAAGTCACCACTGTAGATATAGGAATAGGTGAGCCTTTGCAAATCGTTTGCGGTGCACCCAATGTGGCGGTGGGACAAACTGTTCCTGTGGCAACCATTGGCACTATGTTGTATGATGACAAAGGTGAAGGATTTGTGATTAAAAAAGGAAAAATAAGAGGAGAAGAAAGTCACGGTATGATTTGCGCCGAAGATGAATTGGGCATAGGAACCGATCACGATGGGATTATGGTGTTGGAAGATAAATTTGTTGCTGGAACTTCAGTGGCCAATGTGTTTCAGGTAGCATCGGATCAGGTATTTGAAATTGGATTGACACCTAACAGAGCTGATGCCATGAGTCATTATGGAACGGCGAGGGATTTACGTGCTGGTTTGTTGCAACGCAAAATTTCATTGGAATTGATTTCTCCTTCCGTAACTAATTTTAGGGTAGATGACAGAACCTTAAAAATTGACGTAGCCGTGGAAGATGATGAAAAAGCTCCGCGTTATGTTGGAGTCACCATTTCTGATATTACTATTAAAGAATCGCCTTCATGGCTTCAAAATAAATTGAAAGCCATTGGAATAAAACCCATAAATAATGTGGTGGATGTGACTAATTATGTGCTTCATGAATTAGGTCAGCCTTTACATGCTTTTGATGCTTCTGCAGTAAAAGGAAATAAGGTAATTGTGAAAACATTGCCAACAGGCACCAAATTCATTACCCTTGACGGAGTAGAACGTGAATTGCACGAAGAAGATTTAATGATTTGCAACGGCAATGAAGAACCTATGTGTATAGCCGGCGTGTTTGGAGGATTGCATTCAGGGGTATCAGGAAGTACCACTTCCCTGTTTTTGGAAAGTGCCTATTTTAGTCCGGTAGCCATTCGTAAAACTGCCAAAAGACATGCCTTGAATACGGATGCTTCTTTTAGATTTGAAAGAGGAATCGATCCAAATATTACCAAATATGCATTAAAACGCGCGGCCAATTTAATTTTGGAAGTGGCGGGCGGAAAAGTTTCTTCGGAAATAGTGGATTTGTATCCGGTTAAAATCGAAGACTTTCAGGTGTTTTTGTCCTATGAAAAAATGGATCGATTGATAGGCGCCAAAATACCAAGGGATACTGTTAAAGATATATTGGCTTCTTTAGAGATAAAATTTAACAGCGTTACCGAGGTCGGATTGGGGTTATCCATTCCTTCTTACCGTGTGGATGTGACCAGAGAAGCGGATGTAATTGAAGAAATTTTGCGGGTGTATGGATACAACAACGTGGCGTTTTCACACAAACTAAATACTTCAATTTCTTTCTCAGAGTTTGATGAAGTGAAAATTGAAAATATAGTTGCCAATCAGTTAATTTCTCAAGGATTTAATGAAACTATGGCGAACTCTTTGACCAAGCCTGATTATGTGTTATTATCGGAAACACTTAGAGAGGAACATAATGTGGTTATCGTGAATCCTTTAAGCAATGATTTAGGTGTAATGCGTCAGTCGCTGTTATTCAGTGGATTGGAATCTGTAATCTACAATCTAAACCGAAAAAATAATAGCATAAAATTCTTTGAATTTGGTAAATCTTATCATCATTTTGAAAGCGGGTATGAGGAGCAAAAACACCTGACTTTATTTGTAACAGGAAACCGAACTGCTACCCATTGGAATGTAGCTCAAAAACCTTCTGATTTCTTTTATTTGAAAGGAGTGGCGAATGCATTAATGCAACGTTTGGGCATTAAAAATATAAAAACAGCACCTGTAAAAAGTGATGTGTTTTCTGAAGGAATCTCCTTAAATTCAGGAAAAATTAAATTGGCGGATGTAGGTTTGGTAAAACGCAGTATATTGAAGGAATTCGGAATCAAACAAGAAGTGTTGTTTGTTGATTTCAATTGGGAAAATGTGCTAAAACTGGCAGGAAAATCAGTAATTAAAGTGGTAGAACTGCCTAAATTTCCTTCTGTAAAAAGGGATTTTGCTTTATTGCTTGATCAGGAAATTACCTTTGGAGAATTGTACAATTTGGCTTTTCAGGCAGAAAAATTTTTATTGAAAGAAATGGATTTGTTCGATGTTTATGAGGGAGAAAATCTGGAAGAAGGAAAAAAATCGTATGCGGTGAGTTTCCTTCTTCAGGATGAAACCAAAACCTTAACCGATGTGCAGATAGACAAAATAATGAAAAAACTACAAAATACCTTCGAAAAAAATGTGGGGGCAACACTTCGTTAGAATTTAAGTTGAAAGGGGAAAGTTAAAAGCTGAAGGCTGAAAGCTCAAAGTTAAAAGGGGAAAGTATAAAGTTAAAAGTTTTAATGCGTAATAAAATTAAAATCTAAAACCGCCAATAGACGCGTTTTTTTGATAAACCGTCATTGCGAGAAGGCGATAGCCGCCGAAGCAATCTGATAAGAACTTCCGAGAACTATACCTGAACAGATTGCCTCAGTTTTTTCAAAGCTTCGCAAAGACGTGTTATTATATTTCACTTTTACCAATTCCAACATAAATGCACTTATAATTTTTTAAGACCTTTCTTTTTTTTATTTTTGTCTAAACAGACCGCTATGTACAAACGCCTCATCAGACCGTTGTTTTTTCTTTTCGATCCCGAAAAAATCCACCATTTTACCTTTGCCCTTTTAAAAACGGTTTCTAAAATTCCTGGAATTCCTACTATTTTCAGAAGCTTATATCAGGTAAACGACAAACGATTGGAACGAAATGTATTCGGACTTACCTTTAAAAATCCTGTGGGATTGGCGGCGGGTTTCGACAAAAATGCAGTACTTTTTAATGAATTGGCAAATTTTGGCTTTGGTTTTATAGAAATTGGAACCATTACTCCAAAAGCCCAAGATGGAAATCCAAAAAAGCGGTTGTTCAGGTTGTTGGATGATGAAGGTATTATTAACCGAATGGGATTTAACAATCTGGGTGTTGAAGCCGCAATTGAACAACTTAAAAAGAATAAAGGCAAAGTCCTTATCGGCGGAAATATTGGCAAAAACACTGATACGCTTCCCGATAAAGTCATTGTAGATTATAAAATAGCCTTTAAATCGCTGCATCCTTACGTAGATTATTTTGTGGTAAATGTGAGTTGTCCTAATGTGGGGAGTTTTGCAAAACTGCAGGACAAGGATTATTTATTGGAACTTTTAAATGAACTTCAAAAAATAAACAGTGAATTTTTAACCAAAAAACCCATATTACTGAAAATCGCGCCCGACTTAAATACCATTCAATTGGATGAAGTGATTGAATTGGTTGCAGAAACAAAAATAGCGGGTGTTGTGGCTTCAAACACCTCCATCCACAGGGAAGGTTTAAAAACTTCTGAAGCACAATTAGCAACAATAGGAAACGGTGGTTTAAGCGGAAAACCCATTAAAGATAGAAGCACACAGGTTATAAAATATTTGGCAACACATTCCAACAAAGCATTTTCAATTATTGGCGTGGGTGGAATTCATTCCGCAGAAGATGCTTTGGAAAAAATAAATGCTGGCGCCGATTTGGTGCAGATTTATACCGGATTTATCTATGAAGGCCCAACCTTGGTGAAGAAGATCAATAAGGCGATTTTGTCTGAAAAGTTTAAAGTTTAAAGTTTCAGGTTTAGTTTTTTACCGTTCACAGACAACAGTTGACAATTAAATAATTACACGATTACACAGCTAAACAATTAAACAGCTAAACAATTAAACAATTACACGATTACACGATTACACAATTAAACGATTAAACAATTAAACAGCACAGACAAACAATTAAACAAACAACAATCCATCAAACCACTAAAAACCATACAACTCATAGATTCACTAAGCCCCGGAGGCGCTGAAATGATGGCGGTAAACATCGCCAATGCTTTGGCTGAAAAAGGGATGGAATCGCACTTGTGCACAACGCGGCAAGAGGGGGATTTAAAAACCAAGATAGCTTCAAATGTGGGCTATTTGTTTTTAAACAAAAAAAGTGCCTTGGATATTAAGGCACTACAAAAATTACTGAACTATCTAAAGGCAAACAAAATTGGAATTGTCCATGCACATGCAACCTCATATTTTATAGCATTTTTGGTAAAACTCTTCCTTCCAAAAATTCAAATTGTTTGGCATGACCATTATGGAAATAGTGAAAATTTAAAGGCGCGTAATAAAAATATTTTGCGATTTGTTTCTAAATTCTTTAAAACGGTGATTTCGGTAAACAGCAATCTACACCAATGGGCACAACAAAATCTGAATGCAAAATACAATGCCTATTTGCCAAATTTTGCTTCATTTGTTGCAACACCTTCAAAAATAACCCAACTGCAAGGACTAAATGAAAAACGCATTGTTTGTTTGGCCAATTTTAGACCACAAAAAGACCATATCAATCTGTTGAAAGCTTTTAAAATAGTGCAGGAAAAACACACAGACTGGAGTTTACATTTGGTGGGACTGGATTTTAAAGATGCTTATGCTTCA
>JBAZGP010000163.1:0-7246 GCA_041652835.1 Lutibacter sp.
CATTTTCAAATATTGTAATATTTATTTCCCATTCAAAATTTTGTAAACCAATGCTACGGAAAGCGGTTGTCCGGCAGCTTTTTTTCTGATGTCCTCAAAACTGAAACGGAAATCACAACCGTTTTTATAGTTGCTGCAGCCATAAGCTGATTTTCCTTTTAAAATAGTTCCTTTTTTACATTTCGGACAAGCAATTTTATCTGGAACATGCGCAAGGTTACTGAGCGCAGTAGAAGCACGGTTACTGAGCGTAACCGAAGTATCCTCCAAAACCAAGTTAAATTGTTCGTTAAAACGGATTAATCCTTCGGTTTCACCGGTATTGGTTTTAAAGCCTTTTAAGTTTACAGTACAGCCTTTTTGCAATAAACGAAGATATTGATTTTCGGAAATTTTTTTGTCGTGAAAACTAAAAGGCAATCTAAAATTACAGCCACTTTTAAATTCACTACAGCCGTAAGCCGTTTTTCCTTTTAACAGCATTCCTTTTTTACATTTCGGACATTTTTCTGAGGAAATTCCTTTGGTTTCAACGGTATTTTTTTTGGGAATTGTTTTGGCAGGTTCAGCGTAGGAAATATTTGCCTGTGTTTTTTCAGAACGAACTTCATACACCAAATGGTCAACCATATTTTTCATATTTTTAATAAAAGTTCCGGCATTAAAAGTTCCTTTTTCAATTTCTTTGAGCTGTTTTTCCCATTGCCCAGTTAATTCAGCCGATTTTAACAACTCACTTTGAATCACATTTATCAATTGTATGCCTGTTTGCGTGGGCAAAATCTGCTTTTTATTGCGAACAATATATTTTCGTTTAAAAAGTGTTTCAATAATATTTGCTCGGGTGGAAGGACGTCCAATACCATTTTCTTTCATCAATTCACGCAATTCATCGTCGTCAATTTGTTTTCCTGCAGTTTCCATCGCCCGCAGTAAAGTAGCTACAGAAAATAAGTTGGGCGGTTTGGTGGCTTTCTCTAAAAAAGAAGGTTCGTGCGGCCCTTTTTCCCCTTTTATAAAGTTTGGGAGAATTCCTGTTTCCAATTTTTCACTTGTACTTGGCGAAGCCGAAGCATCAAAAACAACGCGCCATCCTTTTTCCAAAATTTCTTTTCCGGTTGTTTTAAAACTCACTTCTGCGGCAACGCCAACAACAACCGTATTTGAAACAATACAATCATTGTGAAAAACGGCAATAAATCGCCTGGTAATGATATCGTAAACCTGCTGCTGGGCGTAAGGCAAATTAATTTGAACGCCTGTTGGAATAATGGCGTGGTGGTCGGTTACCTTTTTGGTGTTAAAAACCAAAGGCGACTTTTTTATTTTTTTGCCCAATAAAGGCGAAGTTAGCGTTTGGTAAGCGGTTAAATTCTTTAAAATTTCAGGTACTTTCGGATATACATCATCGGGTAAAAATGTGGTGTCAACCCTTGGATAAGTCACTACTTTTTGTTCGTATAATTTTTGGACAATTTTAAGGGTTTCATCGGCAGAAAAGTCGAATTTATTGTTGCAATAAACCTGTAAACCGGTTAAATCAAATAGTTTAGGCGCATTTTCTTTTCCTTTTTTCTTGGTGATGGAAACAATTTCAAAATCGCTTTCTTTTACTTTATTGGCCAACAATTCTCCATCTTCCTTTTTCTGAAAACGGCCTTCTTCACAATTAAAAAGCGTTTCCCGGTAAAGTGTTTGCAATTCCCAATAGGGTTGAGGCACAAAATTTTCTATTTCCTTAAATCGGTTTACCACCATTGCCAAAGTGGGCGTTTGCACTCTTCCAACAGATAAAACTTGTTTGTTTCCGCCGTGTTTTAAGGTGTACAATCTTGTGGCATTCATTCCCAACAACCAATCGCCAATGGCTCTTGAAAATCCGGCATAGTATAAATTGTCGTAGTTTTTTGAAGGTTTTAAATTCTCAAAACCTTCTTTTATGGCTTCCGCCGTTAAAGAGGAAATCCATAAGCGTTTTACTTCACCTTTATAATTTGCCTGCTGAATTACCCAACGCTGAATCAATTCTCCTTCTTGCCCAGCATCCCCGCAATTGATAATTAAACTGGCTTTATCAAATAAACTTTTTACAATGTTAAATTGTTTTTTGATGCCCGGATTGTCGCTAACTTTTGTTTCAAATTTTTCAGGAAGCATGGGCAAATTATTCAAATTCCAGCTTTTCCAATGCGGTTTGTAATCGTTGGGTTCAAACAAAGTACATAAATGCCCGAAAGTGTAAGTCACCGCATAACCATTGCCTTCAAAATAGCCATCGTGTTTTGTGTTTGCGCCTAAAATAGCTGCAATTTCACGCGCAACACTTGGTTTTTCAGCAATACATACTTTCATTTAAAGATGTTTTTGAGTGGTGCAAAATACTCATTTTTGAATGAATTGTTGTTGTTAAAATTGGATTGATTTTATTCTTTGGTTTTGGGTAAATTTTCAACAAAAATTCAATTACTTTTGGTGTAGTATAAATATTCACAAGTTAAATTAAGCAACTATGCATTTTGATGAACAAGCAAAAAATTGGGATAATGATCCTAAAAAAATAGAAAGAGCGATAATTATTGCCAATAAAATTATAGATTTTATAAAGCCAACAAAGGAAATGAATGCTTTTGAGTTTGGAAGCGGAACGGGATTGTTGAGTTATCAGCTGAAAGATTCTTTTAAAACAATTACCCTCGCCGATAATTCTGAAGGAATGGTAGCTGTGCTACGCGAAAAAATAGCCAAACAAAATATCACAAATTTTAAACCACTTTTTGTCGATGTATTGGATGAAAAGGCGGTATTTGAAAAAAACAACTATGATGTTGTTTATACCTTAATGTCCATGCATCACGTTCTTGATACTGATAAAGCCGCTAAAATATTTAATTCTATGTTAAAAAAAGATGGCTATTTATGTATCGCAGATTTAGATAAAGAAGATGGCACTTTTCACACCAATGTACCCGGTTTTGTTGGTCATAACGGATTTGATAGGGTGAAGTTTGGCGCTATTTTTTCCAATCGTGGTTTTGAAGTTGTATATGATGAAATTTGTATGGAAATTGAAAAAGAGTTTGATGGAAAGAAGAAAAAATTTCCTTTGTTTTTAATGATTTGTAAAAAAATTGCATAAAAGCAACATTTTAATCTCATTAATTTATTGGCAAGTAAATTCAAAAATGATTTTTAACTTTGTCATCTCCAAATAAATAGATATATTTAATTAAAATATTTTAATCAATAGAATTCCCCGACGCTTGCGTCGGGTGTAGCGCAAAGATATGTAATTTTGCTGTTATGAGTGAGCATATTCATAAGAGTCATAATAAAAGTCTGTTGCTTTATCATATTGTTTGTCCGATAAAGTATAGGCGAAAAGTATTAAGCGATGAGATTACAAACACATTTAAGAGTATTTGTATAGAAATAGCATCAAGATATGAGATTCATTTTTTAGAAATAGGTTTTGATGAAGACCACGTTCATTTTTTGATCCAGAGTGTTCCAATGATGTCACCAAAAAAGATAGTTAACACAATTAAAAGTCTTACAGCAAGAGAGGTTTTTAGGCTTCATCCAGAAGTTAAAAGATTTTTATGGGGCGGAAAATTTTGGTCAAGTGGATATTACATCAATACAGTTGGACAGTATGCAAATGAAGAGGTCATAAAAAAATATGTTCAGAGTCAAGGAAACAATCAGGAATATAAAAGGATACACTCCTCACAATTGAGGTTGTTTTGATACCTCGTACCCTTGGGTCGAGGTAGTTCATTAGTATAAAATCATGAAAAAAGCACTGAAAGAAATAAAGTTGGGTTACGGTTTGGGTTCTCTTAAGTTTGGAATGACAAGAGATGAGGTTAAAGCCATGCTTGGAAAACCTTCATTTATTGATAAATATTCCCATTCAGATACTGAAAATGATTTGACAGAATCCTGGCAATATGACGATTTATTGCTGTCGCTAAGTTTTGATGAAGAGGAAGACTGGAAATTAATTATGATTTCTGTTAGCGATGATTTTTATGAATTGGAAGGGAAAAGTTTGATTGGACTGCCTCAAGAAGAATTACTTGAACAATTGGAAGAAATTGATTTGGGTGAATGGTACATTGAAGATTGTTCTGAAGATGACACTGAAGACCAAAATGTGATTGAATCAGAAGAAAAATCCATTAATTTATGGATTAATGATGGCATTTTAGATGAAATTCAATGGACTCCTTTTTTTATTGATGATGATACCATTAAATGGCCGGAATAAACGAAAGTTTAAAATGGTGATTTATTAAAAAGGGTTTGATTCGTAAAGTAGGAAGGCGATTTTAGTTTTTGGATTTATGGTGCATTTGAAAAAATTGAAACTAAAAATTTATTTTAAAGAACTGAAGTGAAACCTATGACTAAACATTTCATTAAAATATTTTTGCGTATTGCAATTTCAGTCGGATTTTTATCTGCAGTAGCTGACAGATTTGGAATGTGGAACAGCAAAGTTTCTGCTTGGGGAAATTGGGATAATTTCTTGATATACACTAAATTAATAAATCCTTGGTTTCCAAGTTCTATGATTTCAACAATCGGAATTATATCAACATCAGCTGAAATTCTGTTTGCTATTTGTTTATTGATTGGATTTAAAACAGAACTGTTTGCGAAATTAAGCGGACTTCTTCTGCTTGTTTTTGCTTTGTCTATGACATTTTCAATTGGAATAAAACAAGTGCTGGATTATTCTGTTTTTACTGCATCGGCTGGAGCTTTTGCATTAAGCACAATGAAAGAGAAATATTTGGAATTGGACAAGCTATTTACAAAAAGAAAACGAAAATAAAATAATAGGAAATAATACCACAATACCTAAATAATAAAAAACGCAATATGAAATAAATGCTTACATATATACTGTTTATTATTGGTTTTTTTATTCTTATCAAAGGAGCAGGTCTTTTGGTCGACGGTTCGGCATCAATTGCCAAAAGATTCAAGATATCAAATATTGTCATTGGTTTAACAATTGTAGCTTTTGGAACTTCCGCTCCAGAATTTATAGTAAATATTATTGCCAGCGCAAAAGGCAATACTGAAATTGCAATTGGTAATATATTGGGAAGCAATATTGCCAACATACTATTAATACTTGGGATTTCTGCAATTATTTATCCACTGGCAACAAAAAACAATACCGTTTGGAAAGAAATTCCATTAGGGTTGCTTGCAGCAATTTTACTTGGAGTTTTAGTAAATGACATGCGTATTGATAACGGAGTGTTCTCTGGTTTAACAAGAATTGATGGAATGGTGCTTTTGGCATTTTTCATTGTATTTTTATATTATACTTTTGGTATATCAAAGATTGTTGAAGAAAATACAATTGAAGGTGATGACATTAAGGAGCTAAGTTATCTTAAATCAACAATTTTTATTATTGGTGGACTTTTAGGGCTTGTATTTGGTGGCAAATGGATTGTTGATGGAGCTGTAAAAATAGCTGAATTGTTTCACGTTAGCCAATCATTAATTGGTTTAACAGTAGTTGCCATTGGTACATCTTTGCCAGAGTTGGCCACTTCAGCAGTTGCTGCTTATAAAAAACAAACTGATATTGCTATTGGTAATATTGTAGGTTCGAATATTTTTAACATATTTTGGGTCTTGGGTTTTAGTGCGTTGATAAGACCATTACCATTCAGCACAACTAATGACGTAGACATCATAATGACCATTTTTGCAAGTGCTCTTTTATTTTTAATCATGTTTGTCGGTAAAAGATATATTATTGAAAGATGGCAAGGAATATTAATGGTTACGATATATATTGCATACATCATTTATTTAATTATCAATGGATAAGCTGTTTATGATAAGATATGTTACTTCCTGAATATTTTTATATACGAAAGAAGTTTTATGAAACGAATTTCATAAAACTTCTTGTAACGTGTCTAAATGGATATGGAACGGTTATATTTTTTTGCATGATGGCAAAAAAACAGCCGAAAGTCTATTCACTTAAAAATCATATTTTAGCTTAAAATAGGCCATATCATTTTTGTCAAACTGTCCAAATAGTCCCTTTGAACCTAAAAAAATATTGGATCCAGCGGTGAGGTTTAAGCCATTGTAGAGTTCGTATATCACGCTTGGGCGGATAAGTGCATCTTCGTTGGTGACCCCCCAGTAAGCAAATAATTGGACGGTAAGCTTATCGTTGAAATAGCTGTCATTTGCCAAAAAAGTCATGGTGTCAACGGTTTTATCTTTGCCAATATTAGGGTCGTAATCGATTATTGCTTCCTGAATAAACTGCACACTTAAATTTACCCCCCGAGTAATCCAGTCGACTCCTACCAAATAATGCACATAATCTTTTTCTATCAACCCGTCTGGGGTCATGGGGTTGGTAGACATAAATCTCTTATCCATATAATATGCTGCCTCACTGCGAAGCACCACGCCGCGTATTTCCGTACCTAAACTTCCTCCAAAAAGTCCCAGACGATGGTGTCGGGGCGTTACCACAATCGAATCGGGTTTGTGGGTTACTGGATTCATATAACGGTTGAAATGCATCGACTGGTCGTCATCATACATGTAACCACCCATAATTTCATAGTCGATCTTTTCCGTCAATTTTGAGTATTTAAGAAAAACCTCACTGTTTTTAAGCGACGGGGTAATTTCTTTTTCTGATAGATCAATTCTACTAACCCCTTGTAAAGGCATGGCTGGGAACCATATTGAGCCCTTATCGGCATAGCGTGTAGGTTCAAATTCGGGAACTAGCACCAGCTCAAATGCACTGCCACTGACAAAGTTATAGTTTAGCTTAATGGCGGTGATGCCAATGCGTATTTCATCGAAATCAGGAAGTAAGAACTCCCGCAAATCCTTGGGTGATACCACATCGGTAATAAACACTCCGTCTGCTTTACCCCACACAATTTGTTGCTTACCTATACGTAGATCTATGTGGTTAAAGAACAAGTCAATGTATGCCTCGCGTAGCCCAAAATCGAGATCATCCCTTTGTGCGTTCTGATACACGTATGGATTCAATTTAAAGGCCATGTTGGGCGTCTTCTTTTCAAAAGTCAGGCTCATCGTATTTTGGATGATAGAATAGTCGGTATCCTGATCGAATAGAACACCGGTATAGTTTCTGACGTAGCCATAAATATCGGGCGTTTGTTGACTAAAAGCAGTTATGCTCAGCAATGTGCACGCCAGTAAAACCAGT
>JBAZGP010000163.1:7256-7554 GCA_041652835.1 Lutibacter sp.
TATATTTATTTCGCATGATTCCTCTATTTATATTCCTAATGACATCATCCGTTCGGTAAATAAATTGTCATCCACGCCTGCATCTAGCTCTAGTTCAAAAAAGTTCATGTCGGTGCGGTGGTTCTTTTGCACATTGTGCATTTCTAAGCGAGTTACAAACCAGTACCCTTTAATGAGGCTGTACTCCACTGAATTTAGGTTTTTTAATAGCTTTCCGTCTTCGTCGTAAAAGGCTTTAGTCAACTCTATCCATTTATCTTTAATTACCCATGTAACTTTTTTGCTGTACATGTAACCT
>JBAZGP010000164.1:0-7545 GCA_041652835.1 Lutibacter sp.
TCGGTAAATTCTGT
The DNA here is from genome assembly GCA_041652835.1 of Lutibacter sp. Classification (GTDB taxonomy): domain Bacteria; phylum Bacteroidota; class Bacteroidia; order Flavobacteriales; family Flavobacteriaceae; genus Lutibacter. Next base: position 15 of record JBAZGP010000164.1, read on the forward strand.
ACAGTGCCGTTTAACCATGTTGCATTGACGTCCCAAGTACCATTAGCATCAGAAACATAAGGCAATGGTGCAGTTTGTGGTTGGCTTGAGGTGATGTTCTTTGGAGCGCCAATTATTTTTGTTGTATTGCCTGATTCATCATTTGCGGTATCATCATTCATTGGATAATAACCCACTAAATTTTCCCATAACAAACCTCCTGAAATATCCAATGGTACTATTTTTCCTTTAACTGCCGTGCCATTCATTTCTATTTCCTGATTCATCATTTCACGAATTTGTTGCACAGTTAATGCTTTATTCCAAACACGAACCTCATCAATATAACCATGAAAATTCCTTTTTGGGATTGTTGGAGTGTTGCTGTCGTACATAGCACCAATGAGGAATTTTTCTGTTCCGTTTGTTGGTAAACCAGAAAGTATGCCGGTTGCGACTTCAAGTCCGTCAATAAATAATTTAGCCGTTATGCCGTCATAAGTTGCGGCAATATGATACCATTTGTTCGTTGTAATTGCATAAGGAGATTCAAGATTTATAAGTGCAACTCCGGAATTATCATACCAAGTTAAATTTGGTTTGCCATTGTTTAACCACAAATGATAGCCTCTTTTATTTGATGTTTTTACATCTCCTTTTGAAATAATTGTAGCTGAAGCAACTGTTGCTTTCTGCAATACCCAAGCTTCTAATGAAAACGAACCTGTAAAATTATAGTTATCACCAAAATCCACATAGTCATCAATGCCGTCAAAATCAATATTGCTTTTTGAAACAGTACCATTAAACGTAAAGTCATTTACACTGAATGTTCCACTCAAACCTGAAGCATTCCAAGCATAAAGTCTGAATTCTATAGGTTCAGAAATATTTTGATAGTCGGGATTACTTAAATCAATAGTTGTTCCGCCAGCCGTTGGCATTCCAATGTTTGTAGCAAATCCATCTAAACTTGATCGCAAAGCAAAACTTGTTGGGCCATATATATCACTTCTTTGTCCTGTATAAACAAAACTCAAAAAATTTATTTGATATCCAAGATTTGGCGTTAGTGTGAAGGTGAAATAATCAGTTTCATCTAATATTGTTAAACCCCACCATTTAGCATTATATCTATCATTAGCAATATTTCCGTTAATTCCAGCACCGCGATCAATTCCAGAAACAGTGATATTGGAATCAAATGTTTCTCCAATTTTATAGGGAGTAGAGGTATAGGGATTTACACCAGTAATTGGGTTTGTCCAAATACTTTGCCCAAAACCTTCATTAATAAACCCAAAAAACAGTATTGCTATAATTATAAATAAAAACCTGTTATTAGCTATAAGTACATTCCTTTTCATAGATTTTAGGAATAAAAGCCAGTACTTATAATGGTTTTTATAATTGCAAGACCTTCAATCTTTGAATTAAAAGCAAAAGAATTTATATACAAAAAAGGGTTCATTTTTTTCATAGCATAGCATTTATTAGTGAATAAATGTACTAAACATTTGTTTAACTTCAACATTTATAGGCCACTAAATTAAAAGTTTTCTAAAATGGTCACCAATAAATATCGTTTGGAAACTTACTGCTGAAGTAAGTTTTTTACGATGGATATTAAAAACCCCGTAAACAGTCGATTTTTATAACTTCAGCAATACACTACCCACATAATTTCTTCCAGGAGCACTAATGGAAGAGGCAAATTCTTTATAGTGAATATCAAATATATTGTCAATTCTGAATGATATTGAAATCTTATCTGAAAATTGATAATTCATGTTTAAATTTAACGTGCTCCATTTTGGAGTTCCATAATAATCACCGGTTTCTGCAACAATTGGGGTTTGTTCTATATTGTCGATCCCTTCTTCCAAATTATAATCATTTAATTTTTTTACAGCATTAAATCGGTAATTTAAACCTGTTTGAAATTTATTAAAATTGTAAAGCACTTCCAAATTACCAAATAACGGCGGAATGGAAGATAAAGGTAATTTCTTGTCGTAACTTTTTCCTTTGGTATAAGTTAGTGAACCATTGGTTTTAAAATGATTGAACAAGAATCCCTGAAAACTGAAAGTTCCACCGGTGATATAAGCATTATCATTGTTGATATTTGCCATCGTTTTGGCCATTACGCCATCATATTCTAAAGTATTTTTGCCGTTCATTTCAAAATCGCCACGCGCAATATAATGATGCAGTAAAGTATAGTAAGCATTGGCGCTTATCAAAAACTTTTTTTCGTTGAAATAACGCAATATTCCAAGTTCCGCATTATAAGCGTATTCTGGTTTTAGGTAAATATTTGGAACTGTAACTTTGCCATTTTTATAGCGAATTTTACCAATGTCATCAATATTTGGCGAACGAAAACCCGATGAAATGAGGGTGTTAATTTGCCAATTGACTATTGGCTTATAAACATAACCAATGGTTGCTGAAACCGCTTTATTATCCGAATAAATATCCATATCAGGCAAGGTTATAAAGGTATCATCTACCCAAAGCGCTTTTAAAAAAGTGGATGTAAATCTTATTCCTGTATTAAGTATTGATTTTGAGCTAATATCTTGACGATAATTGGCATAAAGAGCTGCGCTGGAGTATTGGCTTCCACCATCGGGATATCGGGATTGGATTACAAATTCATTTGTAAATCCAGTAATTTCATTGCCGCTAACCGCTATTTCTTTTCCTATAGCATCCGAACTTACTTCGTTGTGTGTAAATTCAAATCCATAAGAAAGATTTCTGTTTTTTGATTTGTTTAACGGAACCGTAAAATCACCGTTTAAACTGTAAACATCCACATTTTCATACCTATAAAATCGATCTAAACTATTCATTCTTCGTTCAATGCGAGATTCTTCAATTTGCTGAAACGCAAAAATCAAATTGCCTTTTCCCAGCCAGGAATAATCTGGACTGATGTGTAAATTAGCCGCTGCTAAAAAACGGTTTTGAGGTCCGTAATAGGCTTCTGCATATCGCAATTTTCCGTTAGAAACCTCAGCCAAATTATCGAAATTAGGAATATCTGAAGAAGTTGAATATTGAAAATTAAAGGTAATATTTGAATTTTTGTTGAGCGGAATTAAAATTTTTTGAAGCAAATCCAATTGGTTGTAACCAGAGTTTTTTTGCAAATTAGGATTGGTATTAATTACTCCTACTGGGTTATAATAGGAATCGGTGTTGTTAGAATATTGAAAAACTTTTCCCCAATCATCAAATCCATGATTTCGCTTTTTACCCATTTCTAAATCTCCAAAATCAGCATAAGTGACTGCGGTAAATGTTGCCCATTTGTTAAAGCTAAGTGCTGCATCAAAATGAATTGTTTTTTCGTCATTTGCTGAACTGTATCGCGAAAAAACCGAAGTATTTACCGTGTTTTCTTGATTTATTTCCGGGTTTTTGGTAAAATAATTGATAACGCCGCCCAAAGCATCTGAACCGTAAATAACGGAAGACGGACCGTAAATAATTTCGGTTCGTTCCAAAATGGTGGGAGAAACGGTAATTGAGCTTTGAAGATGTCCAGTTCTGTAAATTGCATTATTCATTCTAACACCATCAACCACCAATAAAACGCGATTGGCTTCCATACCTCTAATAACCGGACTTCCACCACCCATTTGCGTTTTCTGCACTTTTATTCCCGGCAAGTTCGCCAACAAATCGGCTGAGGTTTGTGGTGATAATTTTTCAATTTCCTTTCTTGAAGCAATCGCTACAGTTTCTGCAATTCGGCTTCGCATTTCTTTTCCCCTGGATGCCGATAAAACCACTTCCTCCAATTGCTCGGATTTATTGGTTAAATAAACAACAAACCCAATAACGCTCAATTCTCTTTTTAAAATTTCAAATTCAATAAAAGCCAAATGGTTGAATGAAATGACATCCGATTCTTTAAAGGCTGATAAATCGGCAATTCCTTGTTTATTGGTATAAACAACCAAATCTTTGTTGTCGTTATATAGGGTAACATTTTGAATTGGAAAATTTGATTCTCGGTCGAGAACTTTAACTTGTTGTGATTTTGCTGTTAGCGTAATTAAGAAAAGTAAAATTAGTATTGAAAACCGCATAATTAACTAAAAACAGCTTTTAAAACAGTTAATGATTTTGGCTTTTTAAAGCCACTTAAATGAAATTCAAAATACTGAATTAAAATTGATAATATCGCTTGCCTGTTTGAGGCGCTAAAATCAACTTCGTGCAATACATCAAAATTTATGCCCAAAAGCCTCTTAAACTGCACTAAATTTTCACCTGAAACCGCATTAAATTTGTTTTGGTTTGTGAAGTTGCCTTCCAACAAATCAAAATAAGAACTGTTGGCGACTTTCATTTCAGGATAAAACCCTAAATATTTGGTTAAGTTCAATAGAAAAAGCAAATGAAAATTTGAACAGTTGTCATGGGTTTCCAACCACAAAAAGGAAGTCTCTAAATATTGATAAAGCTGGCTGTTTTCCTCTTCTTCACGGATGGAAAAATAAACAATTTCAGCCAAAAACAAAGCGATGGTCTGTTTTTTTATGGTTGAATAAATGGAATGGTTAAAATTAAGCACTTCAACCTCTTTAAGGTAATTTAAAGTGCCTTTGTTGTTGTGGTTTGCCGTTAAATTTAGCACCATTAAAGGCTGAAAATAGGCCGTTTTTAAAGTCGATTTTCTCGATGTTAAAATACCTTTTAACATATAGGTTTTTATGCCATATTTTTCCGTGTAACAAGTTGCTATTAAACTTGTATCTCCATATTTTATGGTGTTAATTACTATTGCCTTTGTGGTTTGAATCATTTTTAATTATAATGGCCATATCGTACCAATTAAACATTTAAATGGTATCAACTGTGGCAGTTTTAGTCTCTATTCTTTCTGTGATATCTATAATTTTATATAAATAATTAAGGGTAAATATATTCCTTTTCTGCCGTCAAAGTAATAAGTTAATTGTTTTTTATTGAAGTAACTGTTGGAAAATGGGCACTTGTCATAAATCAAAATTTGGCGCAAAAAAAAACCTTGAACATTTTAATATATAAATATATTCTAAAATGTTCAAGGAATAAATAAATCAACCCCAAAGACTTATTTAATATTGTAAATGTAAAGTGCCAAAACCCCTCTTGACATTAATACACATCAAATATACTATTGATAGTCGTAACTTTTTTGAAAATTTTGCAAATGAGCGCAAAAAATAGATAAATGGTAAGTTATTGTCAACAAATGGATTTTTAGCTATTTTAAAAATGTGTATTTTTTAAGAGTAATATGGAGGTTATTGACAATCAATTATTTAAAAAGCCTTAAGTTAAAGGGAAGCTTATTGATACTTGGGTTCCTGTGTTTGCGCCAACAGAAATATCCTTAGTTTCAATATGAACACCTTTATTTTTGTGTAGCATTTTAATTCTGTCGCCAGTTGCTTCGGTTCCAAAAAATCTTCGCTTTTGTGACATTTTGTCGTTTTCCCTTGCTTTATTAATTCCAATTCCATTGTCTCGAATTATACAAAGCACATTTCCCTGATTTTCTTTTATACTCAATTCAATTTTTTTAGCTCCTTCTTTTTTCATGATGCCATGCCAAATCGCATTTTCAACAAAGGGCTGCAAAAACAAAGTAGGCACTTTAATATGCTCCAATTTCAGGTTCTTGTCCACGTTAACGATAAAGTCGAAACTACCGTTTACCCGCATTTGTTCCAATTTAATGTATAATCCTAAAATGCCCAATTCTTCTGAAAGCGTAGAGACCGGATTGGAAGAACTATTTAAAATAACACGAATTAGCTTAGAAAACTTTGTGATATAATCTGACGCTTTTTCTATGTCATTTTTTAATACGAAATTGTTAATTGAATTTAGGGAGTTAAACAAAAAGTGCGGATTCATCTGGCTTTGGAGTGCCGTCATTTTAAGTTCCTCCATTTCCTTTAGTTTTATGGCCAATTTAATTTCTGCATTTTTACTTTTTTGCTCTATTCTTTTAATGGTCAACCCGAGAATAATCGAAAAAATAATACTTTGCAATAAAGCCCCCAAGTAAACAAAAAACATAGGCTGAACGCCCTTATTTATGAAAAAATCAGTGCCAACAACTACTTCCAAAAAACTCACATTGGCCAAAACAACGTAAATTAAGGAGCCAACCACAAAATATAAGGAAAAATTATCCTTAATTCTGGTGAGCACAATATAATAAGAAACGAAAGTGAATAACGTTACTACGGGCATTATTACTGTAAATGCCATAATTTGAAACTCATACCCTAAAAATATTTGAATAAGCAAAAAAATAGGCGCCAAAAACAACAATGCTTTTATTCCAAGTTCAAAATATTTGTCCCATTTAATTATATGAGATCTCGTATCCAACAAATCCCTTGCAAAAGCCAAATAGGCAGCATACGCTAAAAACTGAATTGGAAAATTAATGTAGTTGTAAAAAGGTTTGAATTCTTCAGAAACAACATGTTGCAGTAAATAAATGGTTAACGCTAATAAAAACAAACTGTAATACAAATATAGCTTGCTTCTGTTTTGGAAAAAAATTATAAAGTGGTAAAGGAACAGGACGAAAAGACCGCCTCTAATCCAAGAATATATTTCAGAATGAAAATCTAAAAGCATTAGCTGTCCAGGTATAATCTTTTAAACAATTCAGTTTTTCTGTTTCTGCTAATACTTGCCGTTAAACCGTTTGTCATTATTAATTCTCCACCAAGTCCTTTCAGGTATTCTTTAACGTGATTTAAATTCACCAAATAGGAATTATGTACTCTAAAAAATTCAGGAAATTGAAATTTTCGCTCCACTTCCTTAAGTGTTTTTGATACTAAGATTTGTTGCTCCGACTTTAAATAAATGGTGGTATAACTTTTATCGGATTTCAACATTACAACATCATCTTTGTCTAATAAATACACTTTGCCATCAGCAGAAATGTTTATTTTATCGCCGTTTTCATTGATGTTATTCAACAATAATTGCAGTTTATTTTCTAATAAATCGCTTTTTTTAGACTTTTTAATTTTATCCATTGCGGCCAAAAGTTCATCCTTATCAACGGGCTTTAGCAAATAATCTATTGCCGAAACTTTAATTGCCTTTAAGGCAAATTCATCGTGGGCAGTGGTAAAAATAAGGTTAAAATCTCTATTCTCTAATTTTTCAATCATGGTAAAACCATCCATCTCTGGCATTTGAATGTCTAAAAAGACCACATCCGGTTTTTTTGTGTTGATGAAATCTATGGCCTTAATTGGAGAATTACAAGTTGTAATCTCCACATTTTCAACGTAGTTTTTCAATTTCCACTCTAATGCTTCTAAGGCATCATTCTCATCATCAACAAGTAAAATTTGTAGCATGGTTAAGGTTGACTTTAGTTAAACTTGTATGCAAGGTACAACATTTGAATATATGTTCAAAAAGTTGAGTTTTTATTTTAATTTTATTTATTTAATGTTAATAATTTTCTTATATTTTTATAGGCAAAACATAAAAAAAAATGGCTACA
>JBAZGP010000165.1:0-7481 GCA_041652835.1 Lutibacter sp.
TTACTTTTGAGATGACAAATCGATTAACTTTCCATTGCAATTGATACTTTTCATTATTTCACTACTTTATTAATTATTTTGGTCATTTCAGGAGCCTTGTAATTTGACATTTGAAAAATTAAATCCTCAACTGATTCACTCACAATCAGCATTTCTTTGTTGGATTGCTTTAGGTAACCTTCTGTAACCATAACATCAAGCTGAAGAATTAGGTGGTTAAAAAAACCGTTGGTGTTTAAAATCCCAATAGGTTTGCATTCTATGCCAAGCTGCCCTATAGTTAAGGCTTCAAAAATTTCATCCAAAGTACCGAAACCTCCTGGCAAAGCAATATAACCATCAACCAATTTGCTGATTTTCATTTTGCGTTTGCTCATTGTTTTGGTGACAATCATTCGGGTAATATTGGTATGGGCAACTTCTTCATGGCGTAATAATCCGGGAATAACACCAATAACTTCTCCACTTTTTTCAATAATGGTATCGGCCAAAACTCCCATCATTCCTATTTTTCCGCCACCATAAACCAAAGCGATATTGTTTTCAATAAAAAGATTGCCAAGTTTAATGGCTTCATTTTTATAAACTTCATTAAATCCTAAACTGGAACCACAAAATACGGCAACTTTTTTCATAAATGGATAATTGATATTTTTAATTCATTAAATTTGTTCGAAATTTACGCAAATAATTAAAGGTACATGCAACAAACTTCAAAACAATACGACGCAGTTATTGCTAAATGTCGTTCATTATTTATCAATAAGCTGAAAGATTATGGAAGTGCCTGGCGCATATTGCGATTACCTTCTTTAACGGATCAAATTTTTATTAAAGCACAACGAATTCGTCAGCTTCAAGAAAATATTGAAAGAAAAGTTGATGAAGGAGAAGTTTCCGAGTTTATGGGGATTGTCAATTATTCGGCTATGGCCTTAATTCAATTGGAAAAAGGCGTAGCGGAACAACCTGATTTATCCGCGGAGGAAGCCATTCAATTGTACGATAAACATGTTGCGATTTCCAAAAAATTGATGGAAGACAAAAATCATGATTATGGCGAAGCGTGGCGCGAAATGCGTGTAAGTTCACTTACCGATTTGATTTTGCAAAAATTATTGCGCGTTAAACAAATTGAAAACAATAAAGGAAAAACCATAGTTTCAGAAGGGATTGATGCCAATTATCAAGACATGATAAACTATGCGGTTTTTGCTTTAATTCACCTTAAAGAATATCACTAATATGAAAGTCCTAACCTTAATTTCAAGAATAATTGTTTCTTTTACTTTTATTTTTTCCGGCTTTGTAAAATTGGTAGATCCTTTGGGCTCTTCCTATAAATTTCAGGAATATTTTGGTTCGGATGTGTTAAATATGGAATTTTTAATTCCTTATGCACTGCCATTTTCTATTTTTTTGATAATCGTCGAATTGATGTTAGGAGTGATGTTATTGTTGGGTTATTTGCCAAAGTTTACGGTGTGGAGTTTGTTTTTTATGATGCTTATATTCTTGTTTTTAACCTGGTATTCTGCATATTACAATAAAGTTACCGATTGTGGATGTTTTGGTGATGCGGTTAAATTATCACCTTGGGGAACTTTTTATAAAAATGTGGTTTTGATGGGCTTTATATTGATATTGCTTTTTACAACAAAATATATTCATCGGTTTATGAATTTGACTTTTGTAAAATGGACTGTCTTTCTATCTTTTTTCGCCTTGTTTTATATCACTTATTATGTGCTTGTTCATTTGCCAATCATCGATTTTAGACCTTATGCCATAGGCAAAAACATCCCTGATGGAATGAAGCCTGTTGGAGGCGAATTGCCACTTATTCACGATTTTTATTTGGAAAACAGTGAAGGTTTAAATTTAACAGATGAAGTGTTGAGTGAAGAGAATGTAATGCTGATTATTGTAAATAATTTAGATAAAAGCGACAAACAGGGGTTTTCAAATATTAAGAAAGTTACCAATAAAGCCATTGAGAAAGGCTATAAAGTTTATGCGCTTTCTGCTTCTTTAGAAGATGATTTTCTTTTTGTAAAAAGTGATTCTGACCTGAATTTTGAAATGCTGTTTTGTGATGAAACCACTTTAAAAACAATCATTAGGGCAAATCCCGGAATTGTAACTCTGCAAAAAGGTACCGTAACTGGAAAATGGAATTGGATTGATGCCGATAAAGTATTTGACAAATAAAAATAAATATGATTAACAAGGTTGAAAATATCTTCGATTTTCTAACTCCCAAATTATAGAAAACAACTAAAGACCTTCTATAATTTTTAAGTTGTTTTTTTGGTTAAATTCTTTAAAGCCAGTTCAGTAAAATAGGAACAGGCTTTTTTAATGATTTTGTTTAAAAGCTTTTACACCCACAGGAATTGAAACAGGTAAATTATTTTCTGATGGTGGAATTGGACAAGAAAAAGTGTGGTTATATGCACAATACGGATTGTAAGCTTTGTTGAAATCGATTCGTATTTTTTTATTGCCTTTCGCAGGAATTTTTAAATCCATATAGCGACCGCCTCCGTACGTTGTTGTTCCGTTGGTAGCATCATTAAAAGGTATAAATAAATAATCAATATATTCAGGTTTTGTCATTAAATCCTGATTTTGGTAAATGCTCAATTGTATATTTTTTCCATCCAAGGTAAACCGTGTAATTCCATACTTTCTGTATAGTGGCAAACGATCAGTTGTTGTTGGCATTTCAAATACTTTTGTGTTTGGCGTTAATTCAAAATCGGCTTCAATATTGTAATTTTCGTCTATTTCAAAAAAATCCAAGGCTTTAAATGCCTTAATGTCTTCTTTAGTTAAAGGAGATCTTGAAGCATCAGCAAATTCTATGTTTAATTCATATTGAAATAATTTGATTTCATTTTCATAATTGGGTTTGTTTTGAGCACAACCAAAAAAAACAATGATAAAGGGAATACTTAATAAAACTTTCATTTTTAAAAAATTTATGTTCAAAAATACAGAATATTCTACTTATTAAGTATTTAAAGTGCCTAAAGTTTACAGTGCCTAAAACTCAAATAAAAAAAATAAAATGAACTTTCTTGAATGAAGAAACCTTAATCTTATTGGGTATATGATGTATTGAATATCGAGAAAATAAAAAATCTTCTTTGATGTAAATTTTAGTAATTTTGAAATACACTTTACACATCACCTAATTAATGATTTTCACGGGTTGAATCCGACTTTATGTCGGGTTTTTAGTTTTGAAATATGATAAAAAAGACATTCAATAGTTACCGGGAATCGTTTAGCGGACTTTCAAAAGAGGTTTGGTGGTTGGCACTAATTACCTTTATAAATAGGGCAGGAACTATGGTTTTGCCATTTTTATCTTTGTATTTAACCGAAGAAATGAACTTATCATTGCCACAGGTAGGCTGGATTATGAGTTGTTTTGGTTTAGGTTCCTTGTTGGGCTCATATTTAGGAGGGAAACTAACTGATAAAATTGGTTTTTATAAAGTAATGTTTTTTAGTTTGTTAACTACTGGATTTTTATTTATTTCCTTACAATTTGTGCATACATTTTTGGGTTTTGCCTTGAGTATATTTATCACTATGACTTTTGCTGATGCATTTAGGCCTGCCATGTTTGTTTCCTTAAAAGCTTATAGCAAACCTCAAAATCAAACGCGATCGTTAACATTAATTCGTTTGGCTATTAATTTAGGATTTTCCTTAGGACCATTTTTTGGTGGATTGATTATTGCCGCCATAAGTTATTCTGGACTTTTTTGGATTGATGGAATTACATGTATTGCTGCTATTGTAGTGATGAAAATTGTGTTGAAAGAAAAAAAGATTAAAATCGACAAATCTGAATTCATCATTGAAAAAGAAAATAAAATAATTTCTGTGTATAAAGACAAACCCTATTGGCTATTTTTAATAATTATTTTTTTAATGGGCTTTATGTTTTTACAATTATTCACTACAATGCCTTTATTTTATAATGAAATTCATGGAATGACAGAGGTTCATATTGGTTTGTTGATGTCTTTAAACGGATTTCTGATTTTTTTGTTTGAAATGCCTTTAATTCATTATATAGAAAAGAAATTATTGGATCGATTAAAAATAATTACTTGGAGTTTGGCATTATTGGCAATAAGCTATGTTATTTTAAATGCAACTTCTTGGAGCGGCATTTTAATTGTGAGCATGTTGCTAATAACTGTCGGTGAAATGTTGGGATTTCCTTTTACAAATAATTTTGCAATGAATAGGGCGCCTGTTGGGAATGAAGGGCGTTATCTCGCTTTGTATTCCATGGCGTTTTCTTGTGCACATATTTTTAGCGCAAAAACCGGAATGGAAGTAATTGCAAGATTTGGGTTTTCTGCCAACTGGTTTTTAATGGGAGGATTGGGTTTGTTGGCAGTTGTATTAATGATTTGGTTAAGAAAAATATTAGATACAGAAAGAGAGTTGAAAATTAATAATTAATAATTAAAAGAGGGTTTCGGCTCTTGCAGTCTTGCAGTCATTTTAACCCAAACTTTCGGCTTTCCAAATTTCAACTTTATCTTTTAGCCTTTATCTTTTATCCTTTTTTATCACTTCCAGTACTTTTTTACTGTCTTCTGCGGCATTTACTTCTTCATTTTTATAAATAACCTTTCTGTTTTTGTCTAATACAAAAGTCCACCGTGATGCAGTAACTCCTCTTGAAAATAAATAATTTTCACCTTCAATTTCTTTAGTTATGGAGCCACCTTCCTTTGTTGGAACCCCAAATGTTTTAGAAATAACGCCATCACTGTCGGAAATTAAAGGAAAATTTAAGTGAGAAGATTCTTTAAAATATTTTAAATTTTTCACCTCGTCACCACTAACTCCTATTATTGTTGCACCTATTTTGTCGAAAGTAGCTTTGTCATCGCGGTAAGCGCAAGCTTGAGCTGTGCAACCGCCGGTCATAGCGGCCGGATAGAAATACACCACTAAAAAATCTGTTTTTACTTGGTTTGATTTCCAATTTGCCCCTGTATCATCTATTCCTGAAAATTCAGAAATTTGATCTCCAATTTTAAGTTCATTTGATTTTTGTGCCATAACTGAAATTGTTAGTATTAAAAGTGTTAGTATACTTGTTATTTTTTTCATGTTGAAACAGATTACAAAATTAGGAATTTATTAATTGTTAAGGAATTTGGTTTTATGTGAAAATGGGTTTATGTTTTTATTTTTTAAATATAACATATTTTAGCCAAAATAAGCAAAGTTAAAATTGGTTAATATTAAAAGAATTATACGATAGTGACATCAATTCCTAATTCATAAAGTCTGTTTTTTGTCTTTTCATCAATTCCGCTATCGGTTATAATTTGATCTACATCTTCAAGTCCGCAAATTCTTCCAAACCCTCTTCTTCCAAATTTAAATGAATCAGCTAAAACAATTATTTTTTGAGCTGACTTAATCATTTCCTTATTTAAGGAAGCTTCCATTGAGTTTGTTGTTGTGAGTCCGTAGTCTAAATCTATGCCGTCAACACCTAAAAATAATTTGGTAAAAGTAAATTCAGCAAGCATTTTCTCTCCTATAGGTCCCATTACAGATGAAGAGCTTCGCCTCACCATTCCTCCTAACTGTATGACGTCAATATTTGGTTTTTCAGATAAAATTAATGCAATGTTAAGGGATGCTGTCAATACTGTCAATCCTTCAACCGGTTTCAAATGTCTTGCAAATTCCATTACAGATGTTCCAGAGGCTATTATTATGCTGTCGAAAGGCTTTAGGCATAATCCTGCAGCTATTCCTATTCTGACTTTCTCTTTAGTTTGAATTTTCTCTTTTTCACTTACTTTATGTTCTTTTATATACGGGTCTGCCGGAATTGCTCTTCCGTGTGATCGGAATAGTAATTCCTTTTCTTCTAAAACTTTCAGATCCTTTCTGATTGTTACTAATGACACATCAAATTCTTGACTTAAGTCTGCTACATCAACAAAACCATTTTCTTCTAATTTTTTTAATATCAATTTATGGCGTTCTGCAATATTTAAAATCATCTTTTTGTTGTTTTTAAGACAAATATACGCTAATATCAATAAAAAAAGGAAGCTTTCGAAATAATATTATTGATTTATTTGAGTATTTTAATAGAATTTTTGTAATAAGCTTTTTAATTTGAAAAATAACAATAATTATAAATACCTCATAATAAGTATCTTGTAAATTATGAGCAACAAGGAAACATTTGGAAACCTGATATATGTCACGAAATGTTAAAAAAAGATTAAAATTATTTCGAATTATTTCGAAATGTTTTTATATTTACAAAATCAAGAAATAAAAATATTGATTTAAATTATTGGAATATGAAGAGAAATGAAATGATTGATAAAATTAATAAGAATACTAAAGAATATGATTTTATAGTAATTGGGGGAGGAGCTACCGGAATTGGAATTGCCTTAGAGGCTTCGGCAAGAGGTTATTCCGTTGTTTTGTTGGAAAAATCTGATTTTACAAAATCAACTTCAAGCAAAAGCACAAAGTTAGTTCATGGAGGTGTTAGGTATTTAGCACAAGGAGATATAGGGCTTGTTAGAGAAGCTGTTGTTGAAAGAGGATTATTAAATCAAAATGCTCCTCACTTAGTGAAAAACCTTGCATTTATTATTCCAACTCATGGTTTATTTGATGAGATATTATATACTATCGGACTCACATTCTATGATTTATTAGCAGGAAGATTGAGTTTGGGAAGATCTAAGCGTATTTCAAAAGTAAAAACATTAGAACGTATCTCCACTATAAATCCAAACAAGATATCTGCGGGTGTTATTTATCATGATGGTCAATTTGATGATACTCGTTTGGCAATAAACACACTTCAAAGTGCCGCTGAATTAGGCGCTATTGTTATTAATTATTGCTCTGTAACGGGTTTGTTAAAAGATGCAAACGGAAAGGTATCGGGAGTGAAATTTTTTGATGAAGAAGGAAAAAGTGAATTCGAAATAAAAGGAAAGCAGGTAGTAAATGCAACTGGGGTATTTGCTGATGACGTTTTATTGATGGATTCTCCAAATGCCGAAAAAACTATTGCTCCAAGTCAAGGTGTTCATTTAATATTGGATAAGTCTTTTTTACCGGGTGATGATGCCATTATGATTCCTAAAACTGATGATGGAAGGGTATTGTTTTTAGTGCCATGGTATGGCAGAGTTGTAGTTGGTACAACAGACACTCCAATTAAAGAAGCCTCTTTAGAGCCAATTGCGTTAGAAGAAGAAATAGCGTTTATTTTAACTACTGCCGCCAGATATTTGATTAAAGCTCCTAAAAGAAGTGATGTATTGAGCGTTTTTGCAGGGTTGAGACCTTTAGCGGCTTCAAAAGAAAATGGTAAGAAAACGAAAGAGATTTCTAGAAGTCACAAAATATATGAATCAAAATCGGGATTGCTTACCATGGTTGGGGGT
>JBAZGP010000166.1:0-7380 GCA_041652835.1 Lutibacter sp.
CATTTGTCGCATATTTCCTGCACTTTACCCTTCATCTTGTACATATTTGCTGATGGCCCACCAATATCCGATAGATATCCTTTAAAATCGGGCATATTTGCAACCTGATCTACTTCTCTTAAAATAGATTCCTGGCTTCTACTTGCAATAAATTTTCCCTGATGTGCAGAAATGGTACATAAACTACAACCTCCAAAACAACCGCGATGAATGTTTATGGAAAATTTAATCATTTCAAACGCAGGAATAGGCCCACGCGAATTGTATTTTAGATGTGGCAAACGCGTATAAGGCAAATCGAAAGAAGCGTCAATTTCAGCTTCTGTCATGGTTTCATAAGGCGGATTTATAACCAAGGTATAATCGTTAACTTCCTGAGTAATTCTGTTTGCAGATAACTTGTTAGACTCTTTTTCAATTACTTTAAAATTTGAGGCATACAATTTTTTATCCTTCAAACAAAGTTCATGAGAGTTGATTGTGACATCATTCCAGTTTTTATTTTTTGGGATTTCTTCGCCTTTATCCACCAAAAAAGCAGTTTGTTTCACCGTTCTTATGCTTGAAAAAGGTACTCCTTTTTTCAATAAATTTACAATTTCATGCAAAGGCTGTTCTCCCATTCCATATACCAACAAATCGGCTTTTGACTCGATTAAAATGGTAGGTTTTAAGGTGTCACTCCAATAATCGTAATGGGTAACCCTTCTAAGTGAAGCTTCTATTCCTCCAATTAAAACGGGTATATCAGGAAACTTTTCCTTCAGAATTGTTGAATAAACTTTAGTTGCATAATCGGGCCTAAAACCTTTATCTCCATTTGGCGTGTAAGCATCATTATCTCGTCTTTTTTTGCTCGCTGTATAATTGCTTACCATGGGATCCATACAACCTCCCGTGACTGCAAAAAATAATTTTGGAATTCCCAATTTGGTAAAATCTTGCAAATTATCATGAACACTTGGTTGTGGCACAATAGCCACTCTTAAACCATAACTTTCTAAAAGTCGGCCAATAACCGCAGCACCAAATGCAGGATGATCTACATAGGCATCACCCGTAAATAATATCACGTCAAGTTCATCCCAACCTCTAAGTTTTACCTCTTTGTTGGTGGTAGGCAACCAATCTGAAAGTTTATTCATCATATTTTGCAAAATTACGCTAAAAATTGCAATTAAATACCAGATACTTAAAACCCTATTTATCAAACAAAAGTTAATGAATGTTAATGACTGTTAACACTTTAAACTTTTTTAATTTAGAAGGGTCTAATTGGTATAAAAACATATTAAATGATATATATTATGAAAAAATTAGTAGGAATTGTAACAATGATTGTCTTATTTTCTTTAAGTGTTAATGCACAAGTTAAAGGGAATGGTTTAGGAAGAGGATCAGATTTAACAACTGAACAAATGGCAACATTGCAATCGAAAAAAATGACTTTACTGTTGGGTTTAAATGAAAATCAGCAAAAAGATGTTTACAAAATGATGCTTAAATCAGCTGAAGAACAACAAAAAAACAGGGCTGAATTTAGGGGAAAAAGACAAGATGGCATAAAATTAACTGCCGATGAGCGTTTTAATTTTGAAAACGCACGTGTTGAACGACAATTATTACATAAAACTGAAATGAAAAAAATTCTTACCAAAGAACAATTTACAAAATGGGAAACTGAGATTATGGGAAAAATGTATAGTAGAAATAAACAAAATGGAGATTGTAATTTTCAAAGGAATGGAAAAAGAAACGCTCCTAACTGCCAATTTTACAATAAAGGCTAAGTTTGGTTAATATATGTTAGTTTTAAATAAAAAAACGCTGAAAATTTCAGCGTTTTTTTTATTTGGACAAAACCAATTCTTGTCCAATACTAATCTCATTTGAACTTAAATAGTTTATTTGTTTAAGTTCATCAACAGTTAAACCATACTTTTTAGAAATTGAATATAAAGTATCTCCTTTTGTTACGATATAACTAGTAACATCTTTCAATTTTACCACTTCAAAAGATTTGCCCAATACCTGAATGTCAAATTTATGCAATTCAAATTTTTCAATGAGTCCTATTAGTTTTGCTGGGTATCTTCTATCTGTTGCATAACCGGCTTCACTTAAACCTTGCGCCCAACTCACATAATCACCTTGCTCCATGGTAAACAATTTTGAATACCTACTTCTGCTTGTTAAAAACAAGGAATGATCTCTGTATGAGCTTACTGGATCTTTATAAACCCTAAAACATTCACCTTTTTCATCATCGTCATGAAAAGTGCTTTCTCCCTCCCATCCCTTATGGCATTTTATTCCAAAATGATTATTTGATCTTCGGGTAAGCTCGCTGTTACCACTTGTTGATTCAATAATACCTTGAGCCAAAGTAATACTTGCCGGAATTTTATAAATTCTCATTTCCTCCATTGCAGCAGGTGCAAAAAATTTAATATAATCTTCTGTTGAACTGAAAATAGCTGATTTTACAACTTCTTTTGTTTCATTTGTTTCTTTTGTTTCTGTTGGATCAACTTCTTTTGCTTTTTTAACAATATTATGATGTGCTGTTTTTGGTTGTGAATACACCACCTTTTTCTTAGAATTGCAACTTCCTAAAAGACCAATGGATAACAAACAAATTAAAATAACTTTCAACTTCATAACTTATATTATTTGAGCCAAATTTTTTTTTCTTAATAAGAGATTCATGCCTTCGATTCCTTGTAAACCGCCAGTATGAATTGCTAAAATTTTAGTTCCATTTTCAAAAAAACCATTCTTAACTAAATCTGTAATTCCAAACATCATTTTACCTGTATAAACAGGATCTAAAGAAATTGTTGTTTCTCTTTTGAATTTGTTGATAAATATAATTAATTCTTCTGAAACTTTAGCATAACCACCAAAATGATAATTAGTATTTAAACTCCAATTATGCTGTTTTAGTATATATTTTCTTACTTCATTTTGCAGAAAATCACCTTTTAACGCTGGAAAACCAATCACTTTCTGATGATTTTTCATCGAATTTATAATTCCAGAAATTGTTCCACCAGTACCAACTGCACAACAAATATAATCATATTTTGCGTCTTCCTTAGTCAGAATCTCTTCGCAGCCTTTCACAGCAAAACTATTTGTTCCTCCTTCGGGAATCAAATAAAAGTTCCCAAATTTTTCTTTAAGTGAAGCAATAAATTCATGAGAAGTTTTTGTTAGATAATCAGCTCTGGAAACAAATTCAAATTGCATATTTTGTGCTGAAGCAAATTTTAAAGTTGGATTGTTTTCAATTGTTTCACCCAAATTATTGCCCAATTCTTGACCTCTAATAACTCCGATAGTTTTGAAATCAAAATTAAATCCGGCCGCTGCTGTTGCTGCAATATGATTGGAATATGCGCCTCCAAAAGTAAGTAAAGTACTTTTATTTTGTTTGGCTGCCTCTTCTAAATTGTATTTTAATTTTCGGTATTTGTTCCCTGAAATAAAAGGATGCAATTCATCTTCCCGTTTTATAAAAAGGGTAACGCCGCTATTTTCAATTTCAGAAAAGTGAATTTGTTGAATGCAGCTATTTTTATTTTCTAAGAACAATTTTCTGTTTTTTCTTCAATTTCAGCCCATTCATCCATTAACACTTCAACTTTGCCTTTTTTTGATTTATAGTTTTCAAAAAAATTAGGAATGGCAGAAGTTGCCTCATAATCTTTTGCTAAAGCAGCATCCATTTCAGAAATTTCTCTTTCTAAATTATCTATCTGAGCTTCTATTTTAGATAATTTATTTTTTAGTTTTTTAAGTGTTGCATCTTCTTCTCTTGACAATTGAGCCACTTCTTTTTTAGAAGTATCAGATTTTTTATCAACAACTGTTCTTTTTTCTGCTTCACGCAAATTTTCCAACTGATGTTGCTCAAGAAAAAAGTCGATATCTCCTAAATATTCTTTAATTACTTTGTCCTTAAAACCGTAAACTGTTGTAGCCAAACCTTGTAAAAAATCCCTATCGTGAGAAACTAAAATCAGTGTTCCTTCAAATTTTTTGAGAGCTAGTTTTAATACGTTTTTAGAAGCTATATCCAAATGGTTTGTGGGCTCATCCATAATTAAGACATTAAAGGGAGATAACAGCAACTTGCACAGTGCCAATCTATTCCTCTCACCTCCAGACAACATTTTTGCTTTTTTGTCCACCGTATCTCCACTAAACAAAAACGAGCCTAACATATCTCTAACTCTGGATCTATTGGTGTCCGTTGCGGCATCTTCCATAATTTCCAATACCGTTTTTTCTGCCTCTAAATATTCCGACTGGTTTTGGGCAAAATATCCTATTTCCACATTATGGCCTAATTTTAAATAACCACCGTGCGGAATTTCTCCTACAATAATTTTTGCAAGGGTAGATTTTCCTTGTCCGTTTTGACCGACAAATGCTATTTTACTATTTCTTTCTATAAGCAAATCAACATTTTCCAACACGTGTTTTTTGCCATAACTCTTTGACAAATTTTCAGCCTCTATAACAACTTTTCCAGGTTCTTTAGAAATTTGGAACTTCACGTGCATCACGGCATTGTCATCATTATCAACCTCTATGCGCTCCACTTTATCCAATTTTTTTATTAAAGATTGCGCCATAGTAGCCTTATTTGCCTTTGCCCTAAATTTATCTATGAGTACTTGCGTTGCCTTAATCTCTTTCTCTTGATTCTTTTGTGCCTGCAGTTGTTTTTCTTTTATTTCGCCCCGCAATAATAAGAACTGGGAATAGGGTTTTTTGTAATCGTAAATTTTACCTAATGAAATCTCAATAGTTCTGTTGGTTACATTATCTAAAAACATTTTATCATGTGACACCAATACAATTGCACCAGGATAGACTTTCAAGAAATTTTCCAGCCAAATAATAGATTCTATATCCAAATGATTGGTTGGCTCATCCAACAATAAAATGTCATTTTCTTGCAGTAACAATTTAGCCAGCTCTATTCGCATTCTCCAACCTCCGGAAAAAGTGTTGGTCAATTTGTCAAAATCTTCCCTTTGAAATCCTAAACCCTGCAATATTTTTTCAGTATTTCCCTGATAATTATAGCCACCCAACAATTCATATCGGTGTGAAAATTCATTTAAATTAACCATTAAATTATGGTAATATTCACTTTCATAATCTGTTCTTTCCACCAATTCATGATTAATGGTTTCCAATTTTCCCTCTAAACGTTTAATTTCTTCAAAGGCCTGATAAGCTTCTTCTAAAATTGTTCTTCCTTCAACAAAATCAATATCCTGACGCAAAAATCCAATGCGCACCTCTTTATCAAAAGCCATAGTGCCACCTGTAGCTTCTATATCTTTAGAGAGCACCTTTAATAAGGTTGATTTCCCCGCTCCATTTTTCCCAATTAATCCAATTCTGTCGCCTTTATTTAATTTAAAAGTAACTCCTGAAAACAAATCGGAACCGGCAAAAGAAACCGTTAAATTGTGTACGTTAAGCATTAATAGTTTATAATTTAATGTAAATTTGTGTGTTTTTTAAAAATCGTACAAAAGTACTACAAAAAAAATTGACCGTCCGTTAAAGTTTTTAATTTAATAATTCAGGATCTCTCCAGAAAATAAAAATAATAAATGATTAAAAAAGGAACCCAGCTTTATAGCATCTTATTCAATAAATGTCCAAGATGCCATGAAGGCGATTTTATGAAGGAAAAAAATATGTTTAAACTGAATAAGGCTTTTCAGATGCATGAAAATTGCTCTAAATGTGGCTTAAAATATATGATGGAACCCTCCTTTTATTATGGAGCAATGTATGTCAATTATGCGCTTTCAGTAGCTATTTCAATTGTAACATTTGTAATTGTTACCCTACTTTTTAATTTTAATATGATAGAAAGTTTTATTCCCATTGTAATTGCATTATTTTTAACTACACCAATTTCCATCAGATTTTCTCGAATAATTTGGATTAACTTATTTGTAAAATATGATCCAAACGCCATAAAAACTAAAGAAAACGGGCAATAGAAATTTCCTTATCCAAAGCAATTCCATGTTCTAAATTATTGTAAAGCGCTTTTGCAACTGTTGGAGCAATCATAACGCCACGAGTTCCCAAGCCGTTTAAAATAGCTAAATTTTGATACTTTGGATGTGTCCCAACCAAAGGCCTTCTATCTTTTACAGTTGGTCTTATTCCAGCAACATGTTCAACAATTTGATAGGGTGTTGTAATAAACGATTCCAATTTTGAAATCAGTTCGTTTTTGCCTTCTTCTGTTGGAAGCTGTGTTTTATCTGCCCAATTAAAAGTAGCACCTACTTTATAATTATGATTTCCCAAAGGAAGCACAAATACAGCCGACTTTATTAAAAAATCAACATTTAAATTGGGCGCGTAAATTGTGATTAGTTCACCTTTTGCTTCTTGCATAGGCAAATTATTAAAGAACGGGTTGTTTTTGAGCCCAAAGCCTTCACAAAAAACAATTTTATTTGCAATTATATTTTTATAGGCAACATGATCATCATTTATTTTCAATTCATTGTATTGAAAACTTTCATTCTTCATTAATTTTTTTTGAAATAAATAACCTCTATAATCTTCCAGTAAAGTTTTTGTGTCAATTCTTCCTGTATGAATCAATTTGCCATAACCGAAATTTGCTAAAACACCTTCATGATTTTCGTGAATTAATTTTGAAGCCATATATTTGGAAAGCACAGGATTATCGCATGCCGTAAACCAGTTATTTTGTTCTTCAACCGATTTGAATATTCTATAAATATCCATTGAATAATGATATTTTTTATGGAATTGAATTTCTAATTCTTCATAAAAGGGCAAAGCAATTTTGAGTTGTTCATAAGCATTCCAAACCGGCGTAAAACGCTTTAAAACTACAGGATTATACATTCCGCCAGCTACAATTGAAGCGTTTTGAGAATTATCCTCAAAAACCAAGTATGATTTTTTATTTTTTCTCAATTCTTTAGTGAACGCCAATCCGGCCAATCCCAATCCAACTATAATATAATCTACTTGCATTGTGTAATTTTTTTAAATAAAAAACTCCTGCAAATAGCAGGAGTTTTTAAATATTGTGATTCATTTTTAATAATTCCACATATTAAGTTCCTTATTTCTGATATCATCTTTAATTTTATCAGACTCAATAACCTGAAATAATGCATTTCCTTTTACATATTGATCCACATCCCTATCTCCATAAATATTTTCTTCTCTAAAAATAATAGAATTAAATCTTCGAGCATTTAACAAATGATCAAAAGAAATTGGATAAGCTGAATTTTTTTGATTGAAAACTTTCACATTGTGAAGCACTTGGCGCGCATCGGGAAAGTATAC
>JBAZGP010000167.1:0-7353 GCA_041652835.1 Lutibacter sp.
TAATGCAGGAATACAGCCTGCAATACCGCCTTTCATCGCTTCAATAACCATAGCAGTATTGGAAACTAAAAACATTGGGGCTTGTATAATAGGGTATTTTATGCTTAAAAGCTGGGTTAGTTTAGTTGAATTCATAATTTCAATTTGGTCAAATATACTAAATATTATGCACGCATAGCAACAGTGTTTTAAACAAAAAAACGCTTCCAAAATTGGAAGCGTTTTATAACTTATTTCATCAAAGATTACTCTTCTTTTACTTCTTCAAAGTCAACATCTTCTACATGGTCACCTTCATTTTTTGGTTCCGCATTTCCAGCATCGCCTGTAGGAGCACCTTGTGTTTCTTGTTCTGCTTTGTACATTTCTTCGCTTGCAACTTTCCAAGCTTCATTAATTTTTTCCATTGCAGCATCAATTTGTGCAATATCTTTTGTTTCATGAGCTTTTTTTAATTCAGTAAGCGCAGTTTCTATTGGCACTTTTTTATCAGCCGATAATTTTTCTCCAAACTCTTTTAATTGTTTTTCTGTTTGGAAAATCATAGAATCCGCCGCGTTGATTTTTTCAGCAGTTTCTTTTGCTTTTTTATCAACGTCAGCATTTGCTTCAGCATCGGCTTTCATTTTTTTGATTTCAGCATCAGTCAATCCTGATGAAGCTTCAATTCTGATATCCTGTGTTTTTCCTGTCGCTTTATCGCCTGCAGTTACGTGAATAATACCGTTGGCATCAATATCAAAAGTCACTTCAATTTGAGGCGTTCCTCTTTGTGCTGGTGGAATACCATCCAAATGAAAACGACCGATTGTTTTATTATCGGCAGCCATAGCACGTTCACCTTGCAATACGTGAATTTCTACAGATGGCTGATTGTCGGCCGCTGTTGAAAACACTTGTGATTTTTTTGTAGGAATTGTAGTATTTGCTTCAATTAACTTGGTCATTACATTTCCCATGGTTTCAATACCCAATGAAAGTGGCGTTACATCCAACAGCAATACATCTTTCACGTCACCTGATAAAACTCCGCCTTGAATGGCAGCACCAATAGCAACAACTTCATCAGGATTAACCCCTTTATGTGGCGTTTTTCCAAAGAATTTTTCTACGGCTTCCACAACAGCAGGAATACGGGTTGAACCACCAACTAAAATAATTTCATCGATATCACCTACAGATAAACCAGCACCTTTAAGTGCAGTTTTACTAGGCTCAATTGTTCTTTTAATTAAATCATCAATTAATTGTTCAAATTTGGCTCTTGTTAAATTTCTAACCAAATGTTTTGGACCACTTGCAGTGGCAGTCACATAAGGCAAATTAATTTCAGTTTTTGCTGCAGATGACAATTCAATTTTGGCTTTTTCTGCAGCATCTTTCAAACGTTGCAATGCCATCGGGTCTTTACGTAAATCAATTCCTTCCTCAGCTTTAAACTCTTCTGCCAACCAATCTATAACTTTTTGGTCAATGTCATCACCGCCCAAATGGGTATCGCCATCTGTTGACAAAACTTCAAATACACCATCACCAAGTTCTAAAACAGAAACGTCATGTGTACCGCCACCAAAGTCAAAAACAACAATTTTTTCATCCTTTCCTTTTTTGTCTAAGCCATAAGCCAATGCCGCAGCAGTAGGCTCATTAATAATACGACTCACTTTCAATCCAGCAATTTCTCCAGCTTCTTTAGTAGCCTGACGTTGTGAATCGTTAAAATATGCAGGTACCGTTATAACGGCTTCAGTAACTTCCGTTCCTAAATAATCTTCGGCTGTTTTCTTCATTTTTTGAAGAATCATTGCAGATATTTCCTGAGGTGTATATAATCTTCCATCAATATCAACACGAGGAGTATCATTATCACCTTTTACAACTTTATAAGGTACACGCTCAGCTTCCATTTTACATTCAGAATATTTGTTACCCATAAAACGTTTAATGGAATAAACTGTTTTTAATGGATTTGTAACAGCCTGACGTTTTGCGGGATCTCCCACTTTCCTTTCTCCACCTTCAATAAAAGCTACAATAGAAGGTGTAGTTCTTTTTCCTTCTGCATTAGGAATAACAACTGGTTCATTTCCTTCCATTACAGAAACACACGAGTTGGTTGTCCCTAAATCTATTCCTATAATTTTACCCATAATTCTATATTTTTAATTTTTTGATTTGATATTTTTTAAACTCGCTTTTTCAATATTCAATGATTATGCCAATACAAAAATGATGTCAAGTTGTCACCATTAAAGGATAGTTTTAACTTTATCTGACACAGAAGTCCTCTTAAACTGCATAAATTTTTCAAAAATGAACCTGATCTATTACTATGTTATATCTTTGTATGCTTTTTAAAAACGTTAAAAATGGAGAGTATTTCAATTTTTGATATGTTAAAGATAGGAATCGGTCCTTCAAGTTCACATACTTTAGGACCTTGGAGAGCTGCGGAAAGATGGATAAATCATCTTAAAAAAGAAAATAATTTCACCAAAGTCACTTCAATAAAGGTCGATTTATATGGCTCACTTTCCCTAACCGGAAAAGGACATGCTTCTGATTTGGCCATACTGTTGGGATTGTCGGGAGAAGACCCTGAATATATTCCAACAGAAAATATTATTTCTATAACGGACACCATTAAAGCCAATAAAAATATAAATTTTGGAGGCACAAATTCTGTTGCTTTTGATGCAGAAAAAGATATTATTTTTAACAGAGCATTTTTGCCATTCCACGCCAACGGAATTAAATTTACCGCATATCAAAATGAGGCAGAAATTTCTTCCGATACCTATTACTCCATTGGTGGTGGTTTCGTGGTCAGAGAAGAATTGATTCATGCCAAAGAAAATATACAAATCCATAAAACCTTTCCGTATCCCATACAAATTGCCAAAGAGTTAGAAGATTATTGCAAACAAAAGAACTTAAAAATATCCGAGATTGTACTGGAAAACGAAAGATCGCTAAGAAGCGATGAGGAAATTGATCACCAAATTAATCGTATTTGGACTACGATGCTCGAAAGTATGTACAAAGGCTGTCACACTTCAGGAACACTTCCGGGTGGCTTAAATGTAAGACGTCGTGCATTCGATATTCATCAAAAATTACATGTTGATTTTATCTATAATTCTCCTGAAGAATGGCTACAAAGCATCAGAAAAACCGAAGTTAAATTTCGAGAAATATTAAAATGGGTGAGTTGTTTTGCGCTAAGTGTTAATGAAGTAAATGCTTCTTTAGGACGGGTTGTTACCGCACCAACAAATGGAAGTGCCGGGGTGATTCCTGCGGTTTTAATGTATTATATGGTCATTGAAAATCATGAGGCAACTTTTGAACATGTCAAACAGTTTTTATTAGTGGCGGGAGAAATTGGAAGCATCTTTAAAAAAGGCGCAACCATATCAGCTGCAATGGGTGGTTGCCAAGCCGAAATTGGTGTTTCTTCCGCCATGGCAGCAGGTGCATTAACAGAATTGCTTGGAGGAAGTCCAGAACAAGTTTTAATGGCCAGTGAAATTGCAATGGAACATCATTTGGGATTAACTTGTGATCCTATTGGTGGTTTGGTGCAAATACCTTGCATTGAGCGCAATACGATGGGTGCCATTAAAGCAATCAATGCTGCTGAGTTGGCATTGGAATCCGATGCTGCCAATGCAAAAGTTCCGTTGGATAAAGTGATCGAAACCATGTGGGAAACCGCAAAGGACATGAGCTCAAAATACAAAGAAACCTCAGAAGGCGGTTTGGCTGTAAGTGTTAATATTTCAGATTGTTAGCCGATATTTTTTTTATATCAATATTATTTTTTAACTTTAATAACAGAATTCTATTATTAATTTAAAAAATATAATTATGAGTAAATTCGATGAAAAAATTACACTTTATCAAGGTGAAATGAAAAAATTGGGTCTGAAATTTGATGCCGATTTATTAACAAAAGTAACTAAAGGTTTAGGACCTTCAATTTACAAAGCTGATGCTGAAACTGTTTCTGCTACCGATAAAAAGGAAGTTGAAACTTTAAAAAAGAACTTTTTGATGAAAAAATTAGGATTGAAAGACAGTCCAAAATTGGATCAAGCAGTAGAAACTGTATTTGAAAAAGTTGGAAAATCAAACAGAAACAAATACAGGGCTATAGTTTACTACGAATTGGTAAAAGAATTGGGTCAAGAGAATAAATACAATTAGTGTTATATTTATAAAAAGGAAAACCCGCAAATTGCGGGTTTCTCTTTTAATTATTATTTTTAAATTTTAGGTCTTATTCATCTTCCTCTTCACTCTCTTCATCTGCAATATCTTCGATATCACCATCATATACCTCATCAAAATTATCCTCTTCGGCATCATAGTCCTCCATGGTTTCTTCCAGTTTTAAACTTATTTTAACAAGATATATCGTATCCTCAAAACTTACTTCTACCGCTCTAACTGTTTCACCTTTAGCGTTTTTAAAGGTAATTATATCCTTATAACCGTAACCATTAGGGAATTTTTCTACCAATAAATTTAATATATCGCTTGTTAGTTTACTATAATCTACTATAACTCTTTTCATAAATTACAACTACATATTTAACAAATACGCAAAAATTAACGGCACAACAATAGTTGCGTCGGATTCTATTATAAATTTCGGGGTGTTAATGTCCAATTTTCCCCAAGTTATTTTCTCGTTGGGAACTGCACCTGAATAAGATCCGTAACTTGTGGTAGAATCTGAAACCTGACAAAAATAACTCCAAAAAGGCGTATCCGTACGTTCTAAATCCTGATATAACATGGGTACAACACAAATAGGAAAATCGCCTGCAATTCCACCACCAATTTGGAAAAATCCAATACCGGTTTTAGAATTTTCAGTATACCAATTGGCTAAAAAAGCCATGTATTCAATTCCAGATTTCATGGTACTTGCTTTAAGCTCTCCTTTTATCACGTAAGAAGCAAAGATATTTCCCATGGTACTGTCTTCCCAACCTGGTACTATTATTGGTAAATTGGCCTTTGCCGCAGCAATTATCCAACTGTTTTTTGGGTCAATTTCATAGTGTTGTTCCAACACTCCAGAAAGCACCAATTTGTACATAAATTCATGCGGGAAAAATCGTTCGCCGTTATCTTCGGCATCTTTCCATATTTTGAAAATATGTTTTTGCAATCTTCTAAAAGCTTCTTCCTCAGGAATACAGGTATCTGTAACCCTGTTCAATCCCTTTTCCATTAAATCCCATTCATCTTGAGGTGTTAAATCTCTATAGTTTGGCACTCTTTTATAATGGGAATGCGCCACTAAATTCATAACATCTTCTTCCAAATTTGCTCCGGTACAGGAAATTATCTGGACTTTATTTTGTCTGATTATTTCAGCAAATATTTTGCCTATTTCAGCAGTGCTCATTGCTCCTGCCATAGAAACCATCATCTTTGAGCCTGCAGCCAACTGATTTTCGTAGCCTTTGGCGGCATCAACAAGAGCTGCAGCATTAAAGTGCAGGTAATATTTTTCGATAAATTGGGAAATTTCTCCTTTATTAGTCATATTCTTCGTCTTCAAATTTTGATGTTTTATTATTTGGTTCTTTAAAACCTGATTCGTTTTCGTAATCATCCAGTTCTAAGTTATCAAACTTATAACTTAGCATTTTATAGTACAATTTTGCAGCAAGAAAATCGGAAGATTTATCATTTTCATTCGGGCATAATTCAGTGATATCAAATCCAACCACATTTTTTTGTTTGAATATCTTTTTCAAAAAATCCAGTGTTTCGTACCAAAGCAATCCTCCTGGTTCAGGTGTTCCTGTAGAAGGCAAGATTGAAGGATCAAAAGCATCCAAGTCAAAAGTGATAAACACATTTTTAGTCATTAAATCAATGGCATTTTCCATCCAATAATCATCTATGGCCATTTCATGAGCGAAAAATACTTTGTCTTCATCCATAACCGTTTTTTCAATAGCATCCATACTGCGAATACCTATTTGAATAAGGTTGGTATTTTGACTTGCTTCGTAAGCGGTACAGGCATGATTGCAACTTGAGCCTTCATATTCCTTTCTTAAATCGGCATGCGCATCAATTTGAACCACCGTTAAATCATTGAAACATTCGTTAAAAGCCCTTATAGTTCCAATAGAAATGGAGTGTTCACCGCCAAAAACAGTCACAAATTTATTTTTCCTTATAAATGTTTTAGTTACTGCATGAACTGCTGCAACCATTTTTTCAGGAGAAGAATTCT
Organism: Lutibacter sp.; assembly: GCA_041652835.1. Classification (GTDB taxonomy): domain Bacteria; phylum Bacteroidota; class Bacteroidia; order Flavobacteriales; family Flavobacteriaceae; genus Lutibacter. The sequence goes on from JBAZGP010000167.1 coordinate 6,266, forward strand.
CTGTAACGGCATCTGCTAAATAGACACCATTTTTATACACTTCAGAATTGGTTTCAATATCATAAAGTTCCATATTGTCTGAAGCATTTAAAAACGCTTCGGGTCCCTTATCGGCTCCTTTTTGCCAAGTACTTGTTCCGTCATAGGGAACAGGAATCAACACTATTTTTGAAGTATCAATTTTGGCATATTGTTCGGATATTCCTGCGTAAGTTCTTTTACTCATAACCTAATATTTTTAAAAAATCGCTTGCTGTTTGTTTTTCTTTAAACACTTTAAATTCTAGTTTTCCTTCGTTATTTTTTGATATAATAATATGTTTTGGCTGTGGAATTAAACAATGCTGTAAACCACCATAACCTCCTATTGATTCCTGATAAGCGCCTGTATTAAAAAAACCTAAATACAGTGGTTTTTCTTCTTTATAAATCGGCAAATATATGGCGTTTATATGCTGTTCTGAATTATAATAGTCATCACTGTCACAAGTTAAGCCTCCTAACAATACCCGTTCGTAAACATCATTCCATCGGTTTAAAGGCAATAAAACAAATCGTTTATTTATTGCCCAACTGTCGGGCAATGTAGTAATAAATGAGGAATTTATCATATTCCATCTTTCTCTGTCGTTTTGCTTTTTTTGGTACAAAACCTCGTAAATAGCTCCGCCGCTTTCCCCCACAGTATAACTTCCAAACTCAGTAAATATTTGCGGTACCTCTACCTCAGCATCATCGCAGGCATATTTTATTTGGCTGATAATTTCATCAACCATATATTCATAATCATAATTGAATGCCAAAGAGTTTTTTATAGGAAATCCACCTCCAATGTTTAAACTGATTAAACTTGGACACATTCTTTTTAAACTGATATAGACTTTTATACATTTGCTTAATTCATTCCAATAATAGGCGTTGTCTTTAATACCTGTATTGATAAAGAAATGCAACATTTTTAGACTTACTTTATGATTGTCTTTTATTTCACGTCTGTAAAAATCAATAATATTTTTATATCCGATTCCTAAACGTGAAGTATAAAATTCAAACTTTGGTTCTTCTTCAGAAGCGATTCTGATCCCTAT